>JBPCXR010000291.1:0-4748 GCA_051027215.1 Pseudomonadales bacterium
GGTTTGCAGAGCTACGGCAGCGGTTGCTGCAATCGGCAGATCGATCGCTTGTTCGCAGCGTACTGGGTAGCTTGCTACCGGAGCTGGTCAGGGGCCACTATCAGCGGCGTCAATCCATGGCGAACAGTGGCCGGCAGCCGCCGCTTGGCGGGTCTAGGCAACTGCTCTCAAAGCCTCGTAACATAGGCCATGGCGCTGGTCTGCTGCCATTGCTTTTTGCTGCAACCGACACGGAACCTGAATCCCGCAGTCAAGAGTTGTGGTTGCAAGTCTGGCGTGATGACGCCAGTCAAGATGATCGCCAGGAACTCGAAGGTTTCGATGCCGATAGCGTAGGTGTGGGTCTAGGCTTCAGCCAACGGCTAACCGATGCCTTGGGATTGAGTTTAGGTGTTGCCCGCACTGACGCGGATTTGGATGGCGGCTTCTCCGGTGAAGACGAGGTTCGCAGCCTAGAGTTCAGCACCTCACTCAGCTGGTCGCTTACGTCCACTCAGTCGCTGTCGCTACGCTATGCGTATACGGATCACGACACCGAACGCCGTCGATTAGCGCTCATTCCTTTTGCCGGTGAGCTGCGTCGGGTGCCATTGCTGGCTGACATAACTGCGTCTCAGCAGAGTGTGTCGTTGCTTTGGAGCCAATATTACCTAGCTAACAACGGCATTGGCATTGCACCCTTCATTGATCTGAATGCCAGTCGATTGAGCACAGATGATTATCTTGAACGTGGCAACAACGACTTCGCGTTGGCGGTAACCACTGAGGATGAGACTCAGCTGGTCGGTTCTGTGGGAATCAGCGTGGATTACTCCAGGTCGATCGGGAGCTGGTTTGTCTTGCCTTCATTGAATCTGTCGTACTCCTACGCGCTAGACGCAGATTCAACCCGCACGCTGTCGAGCTTTCGTTCCTTCAGCCAAAGCTTCGATGCGAGCGGGTACGACGTGGCAGAAAATCGGTTTCAATATGGCGCGGGTGTGCGCTTCTTGAATGCTGGTGGGCTGGTATTAGCCATAGACCTGCAATTCGAAAGCTACGACGACTACGATCAGCGGGCGGTACTTGCTGGGATTAGCCTACCGTTTTGACCGGGCGCGTTAGCCGTGTGCGCAGGCACACCAGCACTCGCGCCGGTGCGCGCTGTCGCTGTTGAGCAGCCTCAGCCCGCGGTTTCGGCGGCGGTTACAGAGATTCCCATAGAAGCATCCGCACCTGACTCTGCTGCTTCCTTCATGCGTGCCAGCTCTTCCCAACTCAAATAGTTGGTTAGTCCATCCGCGTCATAGAACAGCACTGGCCCTTCACAAATGAACAGGTATTCCGTGTCTTCCAAGGCGACAGTTGCGCCGTGCAGGACGCCGTTGGGTTCATAATCGTAGTCACCCGCATTGAGCACGCCATCCCGAACTTGGAGCTTGCCTTTTAGCACATAGGTGTGGGCATCCGACAGGTGCTTGTGAGGCGCAGCCGTGTAGCCCTTGCTCCAGCGAAACAAGGCGACCCAGCGACCCGTTTCCGCGCCGGTCCATAAGACTTTCATCCAGGCTTTGCCGGGTTCGGTTTCGATCCAAGGTTCGTCTGCGCGGACGATGATGTCTGCCAATTGATCGTTGATTGGATTGATGTTCTGCAGTGCCATGGCGCCCTCCCTCGGGTCTCTTGGTAGTGGTTACGTCGCTGCCGCTGGGTGCGGCGCACAGTCGCCGTATTGCCCGAGTATATGCCTGAATGGCCTTGAGTGGGTACGCGGCTCCCAGCTTTGCTGTGGGCATTTTTGTCACGGTGGCGAGCCGGAGCTGCATGTCCCAGTATGAGAACGTTGCTGGTGAGGATTGATTGATGACCGATAGTGACCCCCTGGTTGCACAGATCGCGGACCTAGCGCAGCGCTTATCGAAGGCCGAGCTGAGGCTGGCCACCGCAGAATCCTGTACGGGTGGGTTGCTAGCCGCGGCGATGACCAGCGTTCCTGGTGCGTCGGATTGGTATGAAGGCGGTTTCGTGACCTATCGCTTATCGGCGAAATCCAGAATGCTGGATATTGATCCGCGTATGCTCGCTGACCACGGCGCTGTCAGCGAAGAGGTGGCTCGGCAGATGGCGCAACAGGTCCTCGCCCACAGCGATGCCCAGGTCAGTATTGCGACGACCGGGCTTGCTGGACCGGCTGGAGACGGCACGCAAACACCCGTAGGCACTTTGTGGATTGCCTGGGCGTTAGACGGCATGGGCCAAGCCTGGGTGCAAGCAGAGCAATTCGAGTTACATTCGGCCCGTGGACCATTTCGCGAAGCAGCGGTTGCACACGCGGTGGTCGGTCTCCTCGATCGACTCGAACAAGTTGCCGAGTGAGATGAACAACACGCAGTGGCTGATGATCGCCAGCTTGAAGTGCAAGCGAACTTCAACGGGGCCCAATCATTCACTGGGCCCACTGCTGCAATCATTACTTGGTTAGAGTTTTAGAACACCGCTACGCAACAAGTGAGCGAACTCCTCGCGCTGATCGGCATCCAGCACATTCGCGATTTCGAACAGTTCTTTAGCGATGACATGTTGCATGACAACTTCCGACTCTGCGTTTGGCGAGAGCGCTGCCGCTAGAGCGTCAACCGAGGTCTCCACGCGCAGGAACGTTTCTGCTAGCGCTGCGTCAGTTCGCTTGCGGTTCAGCTTCAACTGCTCACGTTCGAGCTTGATGCGGTCTAGGCTTGCGGCAAGTCGACGCCTTTGGCCTTCGTCGAGATCTAGATGGTAGCTCAAGTAGCGCAGAGGGCGGCGCACACCGAAGCTACTGTGGCGCTGGCCACGTGATTCATAGAAGGGGCGGTGGCTGCCACTTGTGCAGCTGTGCGCGTAGGCATAGCGGCGTGGCCACTGATACATGTGGAACATTGCTGTTCTCCTCCAATTGTTTTGGGGATCTACACCGGGGCTTAAGCCGCCGATGGGTTATTCACACCGGTCTAGCCAGGTGTGAGTCGCTAGCGTCGCGCGATCGCGCGGCGAATGCAAGCCGAGACCTTGCCACCCGGTTCAGAAGCGCGAACTGGCCAGCGAAACGTCGGCTTCGGCCAGCGCGGTACGTAGCTCCGTGGCAACTTCCGCGGCCGCTTCTGTCTTACCCTGGGCCTTTAGAGCCTGCAGTAACCCTGTTAGCGAGAAGGCATTTCCTGGATTCTTGCGTAAATCCTGCCAATACACGGTCTCCGCTTCACCCGCTTGACCCGCGTCAAGCAAAACGGCTCCCAGCACGTGTCGAGTTGGGAAGTACCAGTCTGGCGGCTCGTTGTACAGCAAGCCATCTTCCAGTCGAACCGCTCGGGCGATGTGCGCTATTGCATCGTCGTAGCGGCGTTGCTTCGCAAGAATGTCGCCGCTGAGCAACTCTTCGGCGATGTACAGCAGGGTTGGCGCGGTGCCGAAGCCGATAAAGTAATCGTCGGCGATGCTCTTACGTAGCTTTTCGAGCTGCTTCAGCTCGCCTTTTGCACGGCGAACCTGCTTCGAGTTTGCATAGGCCATGCCGCGAGCGTAGTGCCAGACACCGAGCATGAACTGGTTGCTGCTAGCCGGTTCGGGTTCTTCCAAGATGCCCTGCCAATCGGCAAAGCGCACCATGACATACAGCGGTTGCGACATAAACGTTTCAAAGGCAGCGAACGCGTTGCCCTGCATGTCTTTAGGCACCTTGGCCTGGACCTTGCGAGCGGCAGCCAAGGCTTCCGCACTGCGACCTTGAAACATCGCAGACCAGACCATGAAGTGTAAGTTATGTGGGTAGTAGTTCAGCGGATATATACCTTGAGCGCGACACTGACTGACGTAGCGTTCATCGGCCAGGGATGCGTTGACGTTCGCCTTGTAAGAGTCCGCGTATCGACCTAGGCGCATATAAATGTGCGATGGCATGTGCACCATGTGTCCGGCATTTGGCATCAGACCAGCAAGTGCATCTGCTGCCGCTTCGCCGCGAGCTGGGTGAACGGCTTCCACGGTGTGGATGTAGTAGTGCAAGGCTCCTGGATGTTCGGGGTGTGAATCGATCACCTGTTGCAGCACTGGCAAGAAGATTTTGGTGTTTTTACGGGCTTCGCCGCTACCCTTCCAATAGTCCCAAGGCGACAGATTCATCATGGCGGCCGCGTAAAGCGTGGCGATGTCTGCATCATCCGGGAACTGTGCGTGCACCGCCGCCATGGCGTCGGCGTAACGCTGATCTAAGGATGAACGGTCGTCCGGTGCAACTGGCGAGTAGCGAGCGGCCAAGGCGTTGATGAGCGCTTGTTCGTGGGCCTGCACACCGTCGATTAAGGTGATCGCTCGTTGGGTTGCAGCGAAGGCTTGCTCGTTAACCTCAGCGACCATGGGTAAGTTGATGTTTGGACCTAAAACCAAGCCCCAGCCCCAATAGGCCATGGCGTTATTGGGATCCAGCCGTGCGGCTTCTTTGAAGGCTCGCAGGGCTTCGGAATGATTGAAGGCGTAAGTAAGGCGTAAGCCCTGATCGAAAAAAGCTTGGGACGCTTCGCTACTTGTAGTGATTGCATGGTGGTGCTGGCCGAGACCTGCAAGCGTGGGCGCAATAGCACTGCTGGCGGTTTTGGGATCCGCTGCAAGGGCTTTTGGATCGTGCACGTTAGCGCTGAGTGAGGTTGCGAACAGTAGCGCTGCCAACCAGAGGTTGAAACTGGAAGTGACGACTGAGTATCTCATCGCGTGTCTCGCCTGGATAAGCCCATGAG
>JBPCXR010000292.1:0-6924 GCA_051027215.1 Pseudomonadales bacterium
GCTTCTCAGGATCACTGGGATCGAACGGTCGTTGGCATGAAACTGTTTCTTGCCAGCCCAGTGCGTAGATCCATGGTCAAATCGTTTCTCGATCAAATGCGCCCGGAGTTTGCAGCCGAACTTTCGCATGTAATTGCTGAAATAGAGGCGTCCCTGGAAAATTAACGGTACCTTTTATTCAATAGTGTCAGTTTGAGATTTAACTCACTAACGCATTCACCGCAACAAAGCTGACCCCGTTTATCCGCCATGGATTCAGAAGCAAAGCAACAGAATTACAAGTTGGCAGCAAAGCTGCTCGCAGAGCAAAACTTCGCTGCTGCTGTATTTGCCGGATTCGTTGCGGCGATTTGGTCAGCGGGAATATATGGCATAGCGAAGTCACTCTCGGAGAGTCTTTACTACAGCATCCTGGCTGCCGTGCTCGGCGTCGCTATCGGTATCACGATGCAAATCCTGGGCCGCGGCATTGACCGGAAATTCGCACTAGCAGCCTCGGCAACTGCGTTACTTGGCTGCATGCTCGGAAATATGTTTGCCGTCGTAGTGAATGTGGCGCGAGCAACTGTAGTTTCGCCGTTCATCGTTCTTTCCAATACCACTTATTCAGAGCTGTACCGGTGGGTATTCACAGACCTGCGTTTTGCTGACATTATGTTCGGTGTCATCGGAATTGGCGGCGCGGCTTATTTCGCGAGACGACCTCTCACACGTGAGGAAGGCCTTGCGCTTCATTTCCACAGAATGAAACGATGAACTCATTTCGCCGCGCTGGAAGTAGGAGCGGCCCGTTTTTTAGATGACTGTGATGGCGGTGCCCGCTGGTAATGGCCGTTAAGAAACCTCGAAAAAAATCTTCATTGGCAAGTCGACCTGGATAAGAAATGTCAACACCAACAAATAGCGCAACGTCTATAGAGTTCGGACGAGCCGTAGAGATTGTGGGAATTGTTGGAATAATATTGTCACTGATCTTTCTTGGATACGAATTGAAGCGTGCGAACGACATCGCCGAGACCGAAGCAGTTGCTACAATCTATAGCATGACAAACGAAATGGGTTTGGCAATGGCTGAAAACCCCGAGTTATCCCGAGTATTCGGGCAGGCACTCTCGGATTTTGATGCACTAAATCCTGACGATCGCTGGACTCTTTATGTGCTGCTTGAATATGTGATCAATGTGAATGAAGCGGCATGGAAGTACTATGACAAGGGCATCATTAACCAGGAAGAAGCCGATTATTATACTCGTGGCCTTTGCAAACTAATTGGACGTCACCCTAGCCTTGTTGCGGCCTGGCGATCAAATGAGCAGGATCGACTACCGGGATTCTACGAATACGCAACGGATGTCTGCGAACTGTAAGTACGCTCTGAAACAAGAAATTACGCGACCAATGTACCGACACCAACATCAGGTTAGGGAGATTACGCGTTGTCGAAGGCAGACACCGATTTTCGCAATTTCGGGGATCAGAGATATCTGCTTTGTTCCGGCATGCGGCCATTAGGCTAAAACGGATTTAAATGACCGCTAAAGACCCAGAGCGGCCGTTGGAAGCAGCATTGCGTCGTATACGGAGATCCGAGCCACTGTGAGTGAACGCAGCCGAACTGAATCTGAATCTACCGTAGATTCGAAGATCCAGACCACTAGCCACCATTCGGAGTTAGTGTCCGAGGGCGGTTCCTGGAGTGTCGCCGGAATCGTCATAATTTTCGCTGCAGGCCTGCTTACGGTGGGCGCATTGCGTTTCTATGAACTTCGATCAGACGACCCGCCCGCATTGGCCGCATATGCAACGCTGATCTACATCGGATTGAGTGTTCTTACAGCGATCTCGCTTATTCGTATCGGGGTTCCGATCAGGCGCCTCGGATTTACACTGGCTATCCGGCCATGGATGATTTTTACGCTTGCATTGCTTGGTGTGGCATTTCTTCAGCTTACCGGGTCGTTGCTCACGCCCGTGTGGGAGCAGGTCTTCGGCTCCGGACGAGATTTGACACGGTTTGCGGACGTGGCCGGCTCCCCTGGAGCGTTAGCCCAACTACTGGTGCTCAACTGGACAGTTGCCGCGTTCGGCGAAGAGTTAGCATTTCGGATCTTGCTGATGCGTGGAATTGCATACGCATTGGGTGACGGGCGAAAGGCCTTCGCGATCGCGCTTATTCTTCAAGCAATCATTTTCGGTCTTATCCACTCATACCAAGGCCCGGCAGGGATTGCTGGCTCCGCAATAAATGGTCTCGTATATGGTGGACTCACGCTGGCCGCACGAGGGAGTATTTGGCCTGCCGCTACCGCCCACGGCCTGAATAATACTATCGGTATCATAGAAGTGTATGCAGCCTAGTTAGTCAGAGGTTCAAGGCTCGGTCCGAATTTTGGAACGCCGATAAAATCGGTTCGACCCCATTTTATGTTGACCCCATTTTATGTTAGTTATCGAGTGAATTGTCCAGCGTCGTAAGGTACCCATTCAACGTGTCTGCAAACGGCGTATCCAGTGTTCCAATCATGCCTATCGGTCTACGCGACGCCTCCAGGTCGGCCATCTGCCGTTCCCATTCTGCTCGAATACAAGGATACATAAACAATAATCCTGCGAACTCCCGTATTGGAGCATCAGAGCTTGGGTGCCCGATTCTCAACATCTGAGCTCTAGTGAAAAAAGCCCGCAATGTATGAACCCTCACCAAATTCTCGAATATCACCGTTTCGCGTATGTCCAGCTCAGCACCCGATCGACCTTTCTCCCAGACAATAGGATGCTGATTTATCAAGTCCGCTATTTCGACTGAGTTTTGAAGAATAGCCGACTCATAGTCGCTTATCGCGACATTCTGAGCATGGCGTACTTCAAGTCCTACAAATATCAGAGACGCGACAACGGCGGCAACTCCGACAAACTCCGCAATCTGTCTTGGCTGCATCACTTTCATCTACCCCCAATTGATTCAATAAGTCAGCATAGTATCTGCAACACCGAATGTCTGCTTCTGGCCGAAAGCGGACCTCAGTATTTAGGCGAATAGGCTGAATTTCTGTCTGCCTTACCCCCGAAACCGGTCATTGCGCTAAAATGGCTGAAACAGTCCGCTATTGACCCAAAGCAGCCGTCCAACTTTGCGTGTGCGCTACTGTTTTGAATTCGCGAGAAAACAAATTATGAAATTCAAACTTTCCGAGATGGCCAGTATCGCCGAAATCATTGGTGCCTTCGCCGTAGTAATCTCGCTCATCTATGTTGGCGTTCAGGTCAACGATAGTACCGTTGCCGTCCGGTCTGCTTCTGCAAATGACGCCAATGTGGCGGTGCAGAATTGGTATCAGGAGATAGGTTCAGACCAGCAGACCAGTGAACTTTTCTATAATGCGTTGACAAGCGAAGATCCTCTCTCAAACCAGGAGGAATTCCAGTTTCTGATGATGTTTCACGGCGTGTTCTTGGCGCTGCAAAACAGCTATTTGCTAGCTGAAGAAGGGACAATAGACATCGAACTTCGCGAGGGCTTAACTAGTGTGATTCTTGGAGTGAAAGACCTGCCGGGTACTAAACGCTACTGGCGGCAAAGGAGGAGCTATCTACATCCGAAGTATGCTGATTATGTTGATCAAATATTCGCGCAGAAGTCGGAAGTTTCCGTAGATATATATCGATTGCCGAATATTGAACCGAAAAACGAATAGTGCGCTATTCAAATGTCCGCTATTGGCCGAATGGTATGGCCCCATTAAAACGGACCGGTTAATTAGGTCCCCATTGACCGTTGCTCAAACTGTACCGGACTAATATAGCCCAGATAAGCGTGCTTTCGTTCTCTATTGTAAAAGCATTCGATGTAATCAAAGATGTCTGCCTTAGCCTGTTCTCTGGTTGCGTACGTTTGTCGTTTTACACGCTCTCGTTTAAGTAATGAGAAAAAGCTTTCTACGGCAGCATTGTCATAACAACTTCCCCTGGCACTCATGCTGCATTCGACGTTGTGTTCTGCCAGTAAGGCTCTGAAGTCATCACTGGTGTACTGCGGCCCGCGATCTGAATGATGTATGAGTGGTCCATCGGGTTGTCGATAGCCTAGTGCCATCGTGATTGCGTCCATCACTAACTCCCGGCCCGTGCGCGGCTTCATTGACCAGCCAACAATACGCCGCGAGTAGAGATCCATGACGACAGCGAGATACAACCAGCCCTGTCGGGTGGCGATGAGCGTGATATCAGCTGCCCATCGTTCGTTGGCACGGCTTGCGTAGAAGTCCTGCTTCAACAGATTGGCTGCCACAGGATGACTCGGTGAAGCACCAGGAAGGTGACGAAAGCGGCGCTTCGGACAGCCTTTAAGACCGGCTTTACGCATTAATCGAGCCACTTTATGCCGACCGCATAACTCGCCCTTATCTAGCAACTCACGATGCACTTTGCGGGCACCGTAAACGCCCTTGCTGTCCAGGTGGATGCGCCGAATACACCGTGTCAGTTCCCGATCACGCAATGCTCTGCGGCTCTCACTACGCTGGCACCAGTCGTAATAGCCACTGCGTGAGACACGCAATAGACGTGTCATCTTCCGAACAGAATGTTGGTGGCGGCGTCGATGGATACAGGCGTATCTCACTTCGACTCCTTGGCAAAGTACGCCGCCGCTTCCTTTAAAAAATCCCGCTCCTCTGTCACTTTCTTGAGTTTACGCTTGAGCTTCGTCATCTCCTCATCACGACTTTTACCGTGACCTGGAAAGGCCTTCTCTTCACCGTGTTGATGAACCGCCTCGCGCCAGCGCCTTAGTTGTCGGGCACTCATACCCAGCTCTTCGCAAACCAAAGCGTCCGTCACGCCCGCTTCGTCCGCCCGCTTTAAAGCCTGTCTCTTAAACTCTGCGCTATATCGTTTCCTTCTTGCCATTTTCCACCTCCAAGCACATTATCGTGCTAAATCAGGTGGTCCGAAATACCCGGGCCAAACCAGTTAGCGGCCGGTCAGAAGGTCGGATTTTTGGCGATCTGGGCGTCCGCTTTCGGAAAAAGCGGCCATCAGGCTACCAAAGGGAACGGCTCTGCATATAAATGCACTTTTTCGAGAAATCGGGCCAGCGCTACCACCTAAGGAGCTACCATGGCAGACCGCAAGAGCATCCTGCAGTCCATCGCCGAGTAATTGATAGCGGAGGGCCGCTGGCTGTGGTCGTTGGAGTTTGTGAGGTCGGCTCTCATTGTGTTGCTCATCGCTGCTGCTGGTTGGTTCGGTATGTGGTGGTGACAGCAGGGCATAGAGTGAGGGCCTTACGTGGCTTCTTGGTTGGGTGCCCGGCCGAAAAAACAGATCGGAGCACAGGCGCGGGCGCTCACACAAAGGAGCTGAAACCCAGGTGTCATACGGGCTACAGCCTCACAGCAAGATCAGTAGACCGCCTCTCCCCCAGCATTGATGCGGCCTAGGTGCACGATGTGCCTCCGGCATGTGCCACCGCCCCGTGAATTGGTAAGGTGTGGCTATGAAAAACGGTGCGGGTACCCGTCATGTTGCGGCAATGGGGGGGAAACGGGCCGGCTATACGTATAGAAGGCTTTTCGGAGTTTTGTAACTAATATTTTCAATTGCCAGGCAAGCCATGGATCGGCCGCCAATTTCGTTGTAACCTTGGGACAGTTCGAAGTATGGAACAACGTACTACGGAAGAAAGACGTCAGATCAAGATCGGGCTCAAAGCGATGGCGATAATGAATGTCATCGCTACGTCCGAGCCGATGGGCAGTCTGACTCTTAATGATATACGAGTCCTGATGCTGGTAGCGGCATTCGAGTGTGCTCCTAACGCACTCGGCGTGACCGACATCTCCCGCATCTTGGGCATGAGTAAATCGACTGCTTCGCGATCTGTAGCACAACTGTCAGGGCACGAGGGAAACAAGCCACCGTTTCTGGTTTTGGAACCACACCCGGACGACCGAAGAAGGAAAGTAGTGAGACCGTCGGAGCTTCTTGTGGAGCTCCGGAACAAGAACCTTCAGCAAACCATCGCAGCATTCGATCTGATTGACAGGATTGATTTGTCAGAGCAGGAAGCGCTGTATGAGTTTATCGACCACCAAGAAATTAGAAGCGGTAATCGCAGAGCTGGATGACGTAAGGCACTGCAAAGGTATCGCCGAACGGTTCGTCAGAGCCTGCGAACATTACTCATCCGCAGGAGAATCAATCTCCCACGATCGCCCCTGCAAGGTAGCCATCAGCACCTACGTGGACACCTTCACCTGGGCAGACCTAAAGCAGATCGAAGGCAAACACCAGTGGTGCTCCGACGCTCAACGAGCGTTGGCCGAAGAAACCGTGGCGCTGGAGTCCGAGCTGTATCAGTCAAGAGGACGCCGGGTGTTCAAGCTGCAAGAGGTCTTCGTTAGACGTTTCACTTCCAATTGGGAGGTGTCGAAAGCTCTCGGCTAAGACCAAGAAGAAGCTTGGTGATTTGTACAGGATGAGGATAGATGAGGATGGGTATACCTCGAAGTAAACATTAACCCCCTTAGGAGCTTCTTTGGTTACTTCTTTGGAGAATACTTCGGCTGGTATGGCACTTCCGTAGGTAGGGGTCTAGCCAAGTCATTGATTTGGAGCGAACGATGAACAATGAGCAAATCAAACTAGAAATCTTGATGCAGAACCTTCTGTATCACCTTGTGACTTGGTTCTTCCTTCTGTTGATCCTTTGGAGGGCCTGGTGATGACAGTCAAAAGAGCGGACAAGGACAGTATTGAGTACAGGATGAACCGTGTGGAGCGAGAGCTGGACAATGAGAAGGCGAAGTCCAACATGCTGAAAGACACCGTTAAACGCCTTGAGGATGAGCTGACCAGAATTAAGAAGCTCGCCGTCGTCGCCTACGACAGGAGCACACGACACTAACTGTGATAATCGGTACC
>JBPCXR010000293.1:0-6754 GCA_051027215.1 Pseudomonadales bacterium
ATGACGAGCACGGCCTCAGTACCTAAAATAGCGGCAGCGGCTCTGATCGTGTGATCAAACTGATCTCGGTTCATGCTGCCTGCTCAAGTCGAAGTCGTACAATGATCGCCTTCCTCTGTTCGGCCGATAAAAAACCGGCGAAAGGTGAAACTTGACGCATTTCGTGCGCATCTTCGCTGATCTCTGTGATTTGTTTGATGAGTATCGTTAGGGGGAGATCCAGCCATTCATCCCATCGATTGATCAGTTCAAAAGCATGTGGATGGAGTGAACGCAGTTGCTCTAGATTTTTGCGTGCGCATCGAATGGATTCTTTCGGATTTTTTTGCAGGAAGGTCACAACGGCCTGGTGATAAGCAAGGCTTCTCTTTTCTTCGCGCGACAATTTCGGAACGAACTGCGCTGCAAGTTCCAAGTTCAGTGCAGCCGCAAGTTTTTCCAGCGTTCTCAAGGTCGGAGATTTGGCGCCGGTCTCGTAAGCCGCAATCGCAGATTGCGACGTGCCGGCTTTGCGCGCGAGTTCCTCTTGCGTCACATTGGCCTGCTCACGAAGTTTGCGAACAATATTCATAGCCAAAGATTATATCTTATCGGATATATCTACGTGAAAAGAATTGGCGGCAGGTGGGCTGTGGTTGCTTCGCAGACCACGAAATTGCCTCCTAACAACCGCTTACGATCGCGGGATTACTGCCGTGACTTAGGAGGCTGGAATCGCCTTAAGCGACTGATCTTGCTAAGAAAAAAGAAGTTGTGGATGGGTGGCTGGGGGTCAAGGCGCCTCCTGCGGAGTCGGGTCGCAGCCGTGTGATGGCCAGTTAAATCCCGCCGTCCCGACCAATTCCGGCTAAGTTTGGCTAAAACTCCCGCTAGCGCTAACGTTGCCTGCGACCACTACGCGCGCATCTCTAGATGATGGAGGCGCTGGTGGAAGACCGACTCTGCTTCGCGAGCAGTGCTCGCGATTGCGCGTTGCGCAAATGCAGAAACGCCTGCCATTGCGACGCAACGGACGCCGTCACCCTTCCAAAAAACCTTTTTGAATCAGCCGTTTAGACGTCCGCGCGATCACGATATCGCAATTCTTGTTGCAACGATCTTCTAAGTACGAGGGGTTGCTCTGGCTTCGGTTCCGGATTGAAATAGACGCTGGAAGATTTTAAGGGGGAGATCAGCATTTTGAATGACCATCCCACCGTTTTGTACACCGCAGAAAACGCCATTGCGACGATTACACTGAATCGCCCGTGGGTTCTGAACGCAATGAACGACGCTTTGATGGTCGGAATCAGCGACGCCATGCGGCAGATCGAAGACGACAAATCCATCCGTGTTGTCGTTCTGACCGGAACAGGCAGAGCCTTCTGTGCCGGTGCGGACCTGGGTGCCTCGGCGGAGCGTCAACCAATCGGGCCGACAGATACCATGCAAGATCGGTTCAACCCCGCCATGAGAGCGGTCCATGAATGCCCTGTACCCACGATCGCTCGAGTTAACGGCGCCGCAGCTGGCGGTGGGCTCGGTCTGGCCCTGGCCTGCGATATCGCAATCGCCGCGGAAAGCGCCTTTTTTGTCGCCACCTTCGGACCGAAACTCGGCATCGTTCCCGATCTCGGCACCACCTGGAACCTGCCACGTAAGATCGGCCGATCACGCGCGCTCGGCATGTCCCTTCTTGGTGACCGCATCAGCGCCGAACAGGCCAAAGACTGGGGACTGATCTGGGATGTTGTCGCAGACGAACGGCTTGACGACGAAGTGAGCCGTGTTGCCGACTCACTCAGTCGAACCTCGCCTGAAGCCATGACACGCACCAGGGAATCCATAGATGCCGCCCTCGACAACACCTTCAGTGAGCAACTCGACCTGGAGATGAAACACCAAAGTGTTCTGATCCCGCGGAACATGAGCGAAGGGGCGAAGGCGTTCATGGAGAAGAGAGAACCACACTTCAAGGGACGATAGCGAAGGTCTGACCTGTGTGGGCGTTCAGCACACCTGGGGGTCTGTCGGGGTAGACGTCTGAGACTCTCGGTATCACCACAGGAAGTTGAGCTGAGGTCATCGGATTTTCTCTTCTCCAACTGGTTGGATATAGGTAGGCGGAGAATGGCTTCCAACCGTGCGGATTCAATGGGTTTGGAATCCATCGCGATGTGGAACTGTTGGAGTCCGCGCTGTAGCCCGCAGGTTGTGCGGCGGTCTTGATCGGGTCTGGTCGCTGGGGGTCAAGGCGCCTCCTGCGGAGGCGGGTCGAAGCTATCTCCTTGATGGACAACGTGTTTTTGGTACTTGCGGAAATTCCGAAACCTGCTAATTTGGCGTGGCCTAGAGCCAGCGAATTTATCGGCATAATCAAATGCCGAAAGCAATATAGCCGCATTGAGCTTAGGTACTCATTGGGGAAACACAGGGGGATCATATGAGATTTGGTAGTTTAGCTATCATGCTGAGTGTGCTCGTGTCTTTTTCACCGACGTTCGTCAGTGCAGAAGATAGAGCCATCGAAGAGATTGTCGTTACCGCCACCAAGCGGGAAGAGTCGATCCAAGACGTTCCGATCGCAGTATCCGCATTTACCGGTGAAGATCTAGCGGCCAGAGGTGTACAAGACATCTACGGCCTGCAAGAGGTTTCACCGTCCATCGCGGTCTATTCATCTAACAGTACCTCCAACGGCGGCACACTGCGTATTCGCGGTGTGGGTACCACGGGTAACAACCCGGGTCTGGAAGCCGCGGTAGGTACGTTCATTGACGGTGTTTACCGTTCTCGTGCCGGTCTGGCGTTTAGTGACATGGTCGATCTGGAGCGGATAGAAATTCTGCGTGGTCCGCAAGGCACCCTGTTCGGTAAGAACACGGTTGCTGGTGCGTTGAATATCATCACAAACAAGCCAAGCTTTGATGGCAACAGCTTTAGCGTTTCTGCTGGCGTGGGTAATTTGAGTTCCGAAGAAATCGGCGGTACGGCGAATCTTGTACTTGCCGACAACGTCTTGGCTACTCGTTTTTCGTATAGCTACCGAGAGCGCGATGGCTTCTATGAAGACTACGACAGTGGCGACGAGTGGGACAATCGTGATCGACACAGCTTCCGCGGGCAAATGCTGTGGACACCGAGCGATGCAGTCGAGGTTCGTTTCATCGCTGACTACACCACAAAAAATGAGTCCTGCTGCCCCGCGGCGGTATGGATTAATGGTCCGGCAAGCGCTGCTGTGGAAGCCCTCGGCGGTAACATCACTCCATTCGAGGTCGATGGCAGCCAGAATGTCGGAACCAATTGGGACCCATACGAAGATGTTGAAGACAGCGGGTATTCGCTGGATGTGAAGTGGGATGTGAACGAAAGTATTACGTTCAGGTCGATCACCGCATTCCGCGAGTATGAAGTGGACCGTGGTCAGGATATCGACTTCACCAGCGCGGACATCCTGCACCCGCAGGATTCGAACGAAGAATTCGAAAACTTCTCCCAGGAATTTCAGATTTTTGGCGGCAATGAGAACTTCTCGTGGTTGGCAGGTGCTTATTACTACACGGAAGACTTGGATTCTGACGAATACGTTGTTGGTGGTTTTGATCTCGGAAATTACCTCGAAGCCTTGGGGCTCGGTGTAGCGTCCGCTTATGAAGGTGATCCAGCGGGGCGAGGGGTTCCTAGTCAAGGATACGACGCAGCCTATTTTTCCGAGGCTGAAGGATGGTCAGTATTCACCCACAACACGTGGCATGTATCTTCAGTCTTCGACGTAACGTTGGGTATTCGTTACTCCTGGGAAGAGAAAGAAGCTGGCGCCATCATTAATGGTGCGCCCTTCGGTACCGCCATCGATGACCCATTCTGCAGCGACCCGAACGCAGTACCGTTTGGTAGCTTGTGCCAGAATGCGAGCTGGACCAACAAAGAAGACGAGAACGAGACCACCGGTACGTTGAAGTTTGCCTGGCAGGTTGCCGAGAACATCAATTTGTACGCCAGCTACGGCCGCGGCTACAAGGCGGGGGGCTATAACCTCGACCAGGAAGCGGTTGGCAACAAGGATGCCCTGGGCAATTTCGTAGACCAGAGCCGTTTCGACCCTGAGACATCCGATTCCTACGAGTTAGGTATGAAGGGTGAATTTCTAGACCGTCGTCTGACAGTAAACGCTGCGTTGTTCTATACGGAGTTCGACCAAATGCAGTTGAATACCTTTACCGGGCTCGGTTTCACCGTGGGCAACGTGGAAGAAGTAACCACGGAGGGAGTTGAGGTTGAAAGCTTCCTGACGCTGAGTGACGGAATCTATATCACTGCGGGTCTGACGTATGCAGACGCACGCTACGGTGACATCGGTGACCCTGCGCTTGACGACAATCGTCTAACGCAATCACCTTTGTGGCAGAGCAGCATGTCGGTATTCGTCGACAAGGAACTGCCCGGTACCGAGTTGCGTTGGACGTTCAATGCCAACTGGTCCCACGTAGGTGAAGCGAACACTGGCTCAGACCTGGACCCGGAAAAGGTGCGTGGTGCATTCAATATGTATAACGCCCAATTTGGCCTTCGCACCGCGGACGACAAGTACGAAGCTATCGTTTGGGGTCGCAACCTGGCTGACAAGCGTGTGAACAATCTGGTGTTCGACTCTGTCTTCCAGGGTGGTAGCTGGAGTACATTCCTCAATCCGCCGAGAACCTATGGTTTGACGCTGAAGGCGAACTTTTACTAGCAGCTAGTTAGAAATCGGAGCCTGATAATTGGGGTGCCACTGTGCACCCCTTTTTAATGTGGGTATCAACTGAGAAAGGCCACGCCACTTCGTGCGTTTTGCGGTGGCTGTGAGGGTATTGGCACAAGACCGAATCTGCGTCGCGAGCAGTGCTCGCGATTCCGCTGTGCGGAAGCGCAGAATCGTCTGCCGTCCTTGCGACGCAAGGACATCCGACCAATATCCCTTTTAATATCGCGCGGTTAGAGGTGCGCACATTCCTGGCGAAGCCGTTCAGGATGGGCATGATCAAATAACCGATCGGTTGCTTCAGCGCACGGCTGCCAAGGTCTGAGGGGTAGCGCGTGCCCGCAACTCTGTGGGTGTCCCAAACGGGATATCGAGACAACGCAGAAACTGGTTATCGTCAGGCTGGAAGGATTGTTCAATCACCAAAATCTCTTCAGGATTCCGATCAAAAAAAGGAGTAGTAAGAAGATGCGCACAGCTGTAGTCACTTGTACAAAGATGCTTGTAGGCCTTAGCCTGTTCTGCAGCTTCGCGGCGCAGGCACAAGAATCAACCGCATGGTACCCACGCACCGAGAAGCTGGCAGCCGATGAAATGTTCGTGGTGGCGCTCGGCACAGGTATGCCAACCCCGATAACACGAGGGCAGAAATCGACTGCCTGGTATGTCGAACTCGGCAATGGCGATATTTTCCTGTTCGACGTTGGCTCTGGCTCCTCGGAGAACCTTTACGCCATGCGGCCCGAGTTTCACCGAGTCGATAAGGTCTTTGCTAGTCACCTGCACACGGATCACGTCGGTGACGTACCGGCGCTCTGGATAGGCGGCTGGCTGAGTGGACGTTATACGCCGCTGCACGTATATGGTCCTTCCGGATCCAAGCCTGAACTCGGTACGGCAGCCTTTGTTGACGGTCTCAAGAAGGCTTATGCCTGGGACGTCTCCGGTCGTTCCGGCATCCTGCCCGATGGAGGCGGCAAGCTGATTGCCCATGAATTCGACTACAAGCAGGACGGTGGCGTGGTTTATGAAAAGGACGGCGCCAGGATTACTTCTTTTCCCGCAATACACGTCCTGGATGGCGCAGTCAGCTATCGCCTCGACTGGAACGGCCTGAGTTTCGTCTTTGGGGGTGATTCGGCGCCCAACAAGTGGTTTGTAGAACGTTCCAAAGGTGCGGACTTTGTCATCCACGAGATGTTCTACACCCCTAAAGGACTGGAGCGGGCCCTGGGCTTCCCGCCTCGTCAGGCTGTTATCGTTTCATCCTATATCCACACACCGCCCAGCGGGTTCGGTAAGCTCATGGCTGCGGTCAAACCCAGACTGGCAGTTGGCTACCACACCATCAGGCAGTCTGAATTGGATTTGATGATGATTGAGGAAGTCCGCCAGGTTTATGACGGGCCCCTGGTAATTGCTGATGACCTGATGGCCTGGTCCATCACCAAGGATCGCATCGTCCAGCGTGAGGTGGTCAGTTCCGAAAGAGTCCAGGCACCACCGACCACGATGGGATACAGGAAAGCCAAGCGCAGCGGTCAAGCCAAATATTCTAAGTACATCAACGACGGCAAGTGGCCGGAATACACGCCGCCACCATTGCCTAAAGAGTAGAACTCGTTTTCAGCACCGGCAATTCTCTGAGGTTCAACGCAGAGCCGAAGCGCTGAATGAAGGTGACCGCGCCGTTGGAGCAGGTCAGACAGAGAGGGTGATTGGACCCTGAAAACTCGAACCATTGGCGAAGAACCAAGCTTCCGTTGGATTAGGCAGGTCGAACACAGTACGTTTTGTGACCGTCTCCGTTCGTAGCTGCCAACCCGATGGCAACGCAAATTCGTCCGCCTCGACTGCGTTTTCCTGGAGCAGGCCGCCGCCTTCAGGTGAGGCGCTGATCACTTGTATGAGGTCCGCACCTGCTTCAGTGCGGATGATAGTCAGTTCGCTACCGGCTTCGAAAATGATCGTATGATGTTTGTCGACCATGAGGCGAGCAGGCCCGTTTAGTATTGGCCTCTCTGGGCC
>JBPCXR010000294.1:0-13170 GCA_051027215.1 Pseudomonadales bacterium
TGGCGTTGATGTACCAGACCCTTGGGCTGTCGATGCCGCTGCTTGCGCGGCGTGTTGCACGTCCAACCTTCCATCGCTCGCGAGCTAGCCGTTTGCCACGATGATCGCTGGCGGTAATCGCGGCAAAAACGTAGTTGTAGTTAGCGGGAGAGGTGAACTGTAGGCCATCTCGAACCCGGGTAGGTAAAGTAGTCGTGAAGGAGTAACCAACGATCTCGCCGTTGACGAAATTTGCCGTGCATTGATCGCCGCGTGCGAAGGCCCAGTGCACTTTAGTGCCGTTCAGCTCAGGGCACAGCTTGTCGAAAAACTCCGTCTCATCAACGCTGCGTGTTTCGCAGCCAGGTGGTGCTGGCCAATCGTAGGGAGCCATCGAGCTGGATTCTATTCGGCACCACTCAAACTCGAAGAGTCGATTGGCCTGGCGGTATAACCAGCGTAGAAACGTATTGTGTAGTCCATGTCGATCAATCGAGTTGGACATTTGATCGCTGGGTCTCGACAACTTAGATCCTAGTGCAACGAAAACAACGTTAGGCCGAAGTGGAGCAAGCAATTATGCATGAATGTTGATCATTCATTAGGGCTGGAAGACGCCTACCGAGGGTATGCCACTGGGGCTATTATGGGCACACTTTTCCTTGGCGCAGTAGTTCATGAATGTCTTTTTGAAAACGGTCGGCTACCTTTTTGCCGTGATCGTGGTGTTGATCGTGGTGTTAGTGCTCTGCCTTCGGTTTAAACCCGATTGGTTCCTAGCAACGATCAATCAAGTTCAAAGTGCTGCCCAAATAGAAGCCGACGGTCTGGCCGTATCGTTTTTGCCGCTATCACTCTCAGCGCAGACAATTCATGCTGCCATGGAAGCCCAGGACGTTTCCGTGACCGACGCCCTGGCATCGATTAATTTCAGCGCTTGGTGGACAGACAAACCATTTTGGCAAGTCGAAATTGAACAGGTTCAAGTCGATCAGCATCGGCTAGAAGAGGCATCTGCTGAAACTAGCGCCGGTAGCATGATCAACGTCATGCCTTACTTGACGTTCAGTAAGCTACATATTGGGACGCTGACTTTGGCTGGTGCCGCGCCTGTACAGGCTCAATTGACCGCAGAGCAAAGCGGCCGAGAGATCGAGCTGTTGGCGTCAGCTCAGGTGGCCGACAATCTGCTCGAGATCAACGGCACTCTGACCCGTAGCCCAGACTCGCTCGGCTTCCAACTGCAGTTGGCGTCAACGGCTAGCGAGCCGCAGGCTCCCAAGGTAGTCGGGGAGCTTAGAGGAAAGTTGTTGAGCAGCGAGCGGCTGGTGTTGAACCTGCAAACTGGCTGGCTGGAAATCGTGGCAAACGAAGAGACCCACCGCATAGACAATTTGGCAGGTGGGCTATCTGTGCGAGCCGATGGTGGTGTGCACCAATTGAAAATTGACGATCTGCGCGGCGAGTATTTGGGCCCGCACTGGTCGGAAGCGCTGAAAATTGCGGCCACCGGAGCGCTTGCGCAACCCACAACCGGGCTGGATGTAGCGATGGCGCTGACCCTAGGCGCGACCGCGGTGAACATCAGCACCGACCCCACGTCCAGCCGCGAGAAGTGGCTTGGTAGCATACGAATTGAAAGCGGCGGCCTGCACAGCAGCCTCTCGACTGCACCTTACCAGGCGGAAGATGTGTTTCCCCTGAAATTTACGACCGACGTAGGCTATTCCGATGGCGAGGTCGTACTCGATTCACTGGTTTTGGAAACCCCTAGCACCGCGCTTGCCGGCGCGCTAACACTGCATCCGGAAGCGCCACTGAAGCTCGTTGTCGACCTGAACGCTGAGCGCTTGTACGTGCCGCTGATTGCTGCAAACGAGCAAGCCCCCGCCGAAGCGACCCCCGCCGACGTTGAGGATGAACCCGCAGAGCCTGCAGGCTCTGCTGAGGCAAGCGCCGACGGCGAAGCGCCGAGTGCAGATACGGAGGAAGTCGTCTTTAGCGACGAGCCCATCGATTGGACCTGGTTGGAAACGGCGGAGATCAACGTCAGCCTGCACGCTGAAGAACTGCGGCTGCAAGAGGCACGGTTTAACGAGTTGCGTATTAAAGCGAGTAATGATGCCAGCCGTCTCACCATCGAGCCGTTTTCTGCGGTGCTCGGAGAGGGTGGTTTCGAGGGCGCGCTGACTTTGGCACTGGCTCCGTCTCAAGCACCTCTGAGCGAAAACAATCCCAGCAGCAACGCCCGTGGAGCGGAGTTCACCGCGCGCTTTACCGCGGACGGAGTCGCCCTAGAAAGCTTCGGCTTCGTGCCCCAGGAAGATCTCAAGGGCGGCGCGCTCGAGCTAGAGCTAGATTTACGGGCACAGGGGAACAGCGCTCACGCCCTGGCCAGCGATCTGAGTGGCCGGGTGCTGCTGCTGGTGCAAGAGGCGACGCTCATGAGTGACATGATTGAACTGGTTGGTTCCGATCTGCTCATGGAGACGGTCAACAAACTCAACCCCTTCCGCAAGGAAGACCCAACGACCGAATTGCAATGTGCATTAGTCTTGTTCAATGCCGAAGACGGCGTGCTGAAAACCAACAAGCAGTTGGTGGTTGAAACCACGAAAATGGAGATCATTGGCGATGGCAACATCGACCTCGCTGAAGAAACCTTAGACATTACCTTCTCGCCAAACGCCAAATCTGGCGTCGGCTTGAACGCAGGCACCTTAGTCAAGTTCCTCAAACTCGGCGGTACCCTGGCTAACCCAAGACCGGCGGCGGATGCTGCGGGCTTGGTGACCAGCGGGCTTGCCATCGGCGCTGCCATCTCCACCGGGGGCGCGTCGCTGGTCGCCGACGGTTTGGCCAAGCGTGTGCTCAACGCTGGCTCTGCCTGTGAGGCCGCTCGCCAGGAACCCCAGGTGCCAGAGGTGAATCAAGAGTTAAGCCAATAGGGTGCTTGTAGGGTAGGAGCGATGAGCAACCTCGTGAAACCCACTGCACCACCCCCAGTGCTGGTGCTTGGGTGCGGGCGCAGCGGCACATCGATTTTCGGTGAGTTATTCGAAAGTACCGGGTGCTACGAGTATCGCAGCGAACCTGAGTTCGCGGACCTGCTGGCATGGTTCGCCTCCGGGCGGGCGGCTAAGGTTCCCGTGGCTTCGGCGCAATACCCGGCTGATCCGGGCTTGTCATTCCCGCTTTCGACCCTGCCGGAGTATGCGCCGCGTACGCGCTTGTTCTGGATTGTGCGTCATCCACTGGACGCGATCTGCTCGCTTCGGGTGGGCATTGGACGCGGTTGGCGTCATCACCCGCGCCCGCCAGATTGGCAACAGTGGTTAGATCGTTCGCTCATCGAGCAATGCGCCCACCACTGGGCGTTCATCAACAGCCTGGGTTACGCAGCGGTGCAGCAGCGGGCGGTTTTGGTTCGATTTGAGGAGATGATTCACGCACCAGCCGAATTTGCTGAGCGCGTTTGTGCCGAGTTAGCGCTTGCTGAAGCGGTAGATGCAGCGGCCCTGAGCGGTTGGGCTCGCCGGGTGCAAAACAGCGATAACGCCCAATTCATTGAGGCGCAGACCTCCCGCAATCACTCTCGTGCAGATCACAGCATCAGAGTTGGACGCTGGCGGGAGAATTTGTCCAAAGCAGAAGTTCGGCAGGTGCTGCCGATCATTGCTTCGGCGAGCTCATCGTTCGGCTATGACTTAAACGATCTTTAAGCGGCGCCGGCTCGGCGACTCTCACGCAGCCAGGCGATGCCTGCCAGGGCCAGAGCCAACAGACCGAAGCTGTGGGGCTCGGGTACCGGAGTTGCGATGCTGAGATTGTCTAGAGCGAAGCCTTCGCCTCCAGGGGGCGCACCGTCAACGCCAAAGGCGGCCTGATCGAAGTTGGTGTCGGAGAGGAAGCCCAGAAAGCCATCCCCAGAGCCATTGAGGTGATCGGAAAAGCTGATGGTTTCGCCAGCAATCATGATGCTCAGATTCGCAGCGGTGGTCGTGTTGGTCCAGTGGGCGGCGAATGCGGTGATTGGGTCCCGAAAGCGCAAGGTCACCGACGTATCGTCATCGAAACCATGATTGCCCACCAGAAATCGCGTGCCGTTGACTTGAAATCCTGTGGAGTCGCCGTTGTCTAAGCCGTTCATGAGCGGGTCGTTGCTGATCTCTACCTCGATGAGGCCGGCATTGTTGATGCCCTCGACAAAGTGGGTGTTGGGCATAGAGTCGAAGGTTTCGGTTAAGTAGGAATTGGAGACCGCGGCTTCCCACTCAGCTTCGTCGGTGAAGACCATGACCCCAGCTTGGGCAGAACAAGAAAAAACCAGGAGCGAAAGTGCACTCAGACGACCGATGAGAGAATTCATTGCTTCCTTAATACTGGCACATGAAGGGCATCGACCGACGGGCTGACGCTAAATTTTTGCAGCGGCTATTAAATCTCAAATCGTGCGTGCAGAGCAAAACTTATATGAGCGGTTTGCAATCGAGAATCAGCTCGTAGGGTGTTGATCTTGTGAACGAAAACTTTTTTGCACTCCACGCGCATGGCGAGCGGAAGTAAAGAAGTTGTAATTTTGCGCAGCGAGCCGTGCCGCCGACGCACTTTTTGGACTTGGTGACGACGTCGGTTAGCCGTCCTTACTAAAACCGGCGAAGGTGGGCAACGCAGGGTTCAGTGCATTCCAACTGATTCGATGGGCCAGCCAAATCTCCCGCTGGGGTGGGATGGCTTCTGGATCATCCAGGCAAGCAAGCACTAGATCGATGGTATTTTCGCTCGCTTGGTAGGAGAGGGTGCTCCCGCAGCGTTGGCAGAATGTACGCTCCACCCCGGGTGAGGATTGATACGAGCGCTGCAGTTCCCCAGACCAAGTGACCGCCTGAGCTGGAAAGGTCGCCCAACCGACGCTTTCAGCGCCTGAGGCTCGCTGACAAGATCGGCAGTGGCAGATGGCGCAGGACAACGGTCCCGCGGTGGCGGTAAAGCGAACGGCCTCGCACAAGCAGCCCCCGCTGTAGGTTTGGTCCGCTGGCATTGAAAAGCTCCTTAGTGGGTGCAGAGTTTACACGTGGGCGAATTACCCTGAATCAGCTTGCGTCTGCGCCTTGGGAGGCGCTGCCTCGGTGTTCTCGAATGACCACAGTTCCGGCTAACTTGTCGTGCCACCCTTGCTTGCGCGGATCAAGGGCGACCCAGATGATGCCGATGAACAGCGGAATACTGGCCACAAAATAGCCAAGGTAGCGGATTACGAACTGCTGGGTTCGGGGCTGGCCGCCGGTTTCGGAATCGACGATGCTCAGCTTCAGCAGCAGTTTCCCTGGGGTGGCAGACTTATAAATCCAAAAGGTCACGACAACGACTGCCGGAAAAATATAATTGAGGAGAACATCCCAGGTGCCCTGGAACATCGACTCGCTGCTCCAGTAAGCCTCACCGTAGATGGCGCTCAGTAGGGGTACGATCAGCAACAGTATGAGGAAGCTATCGATAACCGCAGCGCCGGTTCTGATCCAAAAGCCCGCGTAGCTAATTTCTTGCATGAGCCCTCTGATTCTAAAATTCGATTTACTGTAAACCGATTCTGGGTGATCGACCACGTTCTGCAACAGGACTCAACCTAGACTTGCAGTCTTGCCTTACCTGGGAACAACATGCAGGGGTATTGCTTCTAGCGATTATTCAACACGTCGAACTTGAGGAAGCGCAAACATGATTGAGTCAAACGAGACTTTTGCAGGAACTTGGCCGTTCGAGCCCCAGTTCAGTGCGAAAGCAGGGTTTCAGCAGCACTATGTAGACGAAGGCCGAAAAGATGCCGAAGTAGTGGTATGCCTGCACGGCGAACCAACCTGGGGTTACCTATATCGCAACTTTATTCCGCCGCTTGCAGAACACTATCGCGTGATCGTTCCAGACCACATGGGTTTTGGAAAGAGCGAAACGCCACAGGATAAGACCTATACCTTGCAGACTCATGTAGAGAACCTGGTTAGCCTGGTAGATGACCTGCAACTAACCGATATCACATTCGTTTGCCAGGATTGGGGCGGTCCGATCACTGGTGCTTATGCGATTCGCTACCCCGAGCGGGTGAAGCGGGTGGTCTTGATGAATACTTTGTTCGCCTATGGCGCAACGCCGGTTAACCCAGAGCCCTCACAGTGGTTTCAGTGGATCGCAAAGCACCATGAGCAGGGCACCCTGGATGGCATTTTAGGAGAGCTTGGATCGACCCTGCTGTCGGTCATGAAAATCATCGGCTTCGAGAACTCCGCGGCAGTGAACGAGACCTGGATCAAGGCTTATTCTGCGCCGTTTCCGGATCGTGCCTCCTGTGTTGGTGGCATAGAGTTTCCCCTGGATGTGCACTTGCAGCGCGCGTTTACCTACATAGCGGCCGGATTGGAAACGGGGAATCTGGAGGCGGTACGGCGCAAGCCCGCAATGCTTGCGTTGGGTATGCAGGACAAGGCGATTCGCCCGGAGAACGCCATTGCGGATTTTAAAGGGCTGTTTCCGCACGCGCCGATCAATCAGTTTGCCCAAGCAGGGCACTTCTGCCAGGAGGATATTCCCGACATTTTGGTGGCGTTAATCCACCAGTTTATTCAGTCAAACCCATGAACGAGTCGTAACCCACAAGAGCTGGCCCGGCAGGCTGGGCCTATCTGCTCGGCTTGCCGTTAGCCTGCTCGCTTGCGGCCTCCGCCGGCGCGCAGTACAGCTCGTACAAGAGCGAAATCACCGCGGCGACTTCGCTTCCAGCTAAAGAGTAATACACGGTCTGGGCTTCCCGACGGCTTTGCACCACACCCTCGTGACGCATGCGGGCAAGATGTTGAGACAGGGGCGACTGGTTGATTCCGACTCGCTCGCTGAGTTCACCCACCGAGCGTTCGCCTTGATTCAATTCGCACAGGATCATGAGGCGGTGCGCATGCCCCAGCAATTTCATCAATTCGCTGGCACGGGTGGCATTGACTTGCATGAGTTCTAGATCCATTGGGGCGTTCATTTTTCCTAACTTTCTATCCGCTCGGGTTCACGGAGTAGTTGACAGGCTTAAGCCTGAATATTAAATTGTTCTTACGTTATAAATTTATAATATATTAATTATGACGTTATCGTCCACGGTAATGGGGCACAGCCAATGAGTCAATCGCGGATAAATGGCCAGGCAACTCGGCAGATGGACCGGATGCTGCAGAGCATCGCCAAGTCCGGCGAATCGCTGGCAGGGGTTGAACGACGGCGATTTTTGAAAAGTGGCTTGCTAATGGCTGGTGCAGCGGCTTCTCTGCCTGCGGTGGCCAGTGCCTCGGCCCAGAGTTCACCTCCTCAGGTGCCCGCCTGGAGCAAACGGCTCGGATCGGGCGTACTGACTCAGCCGTATGGTGTTCCGTCGCCCTATGAAGCCCATGTACAACGGCGCACGGTCGATTGGCTGACTGCGGATCGCATAGCCGCCATCAGCTTTACCCCGTTGGCCGACCTCAGCGGCATCATCACGCCTAGTGGGGTGGTATTCGAGCGCTATCACGCCGGTGTCCCTGAAATACCACCGGACCAGCATCGGCTCATGATCCATGGCCAGGTCGAACGCCCGATCATATTGAGCATGGACGATTTGATGCGCTTCCCTTCTGAGAGCGTCATCCGCTTCTTAGAGTGCCCGGCAAATGGCGGCATGGAATGGCGCGGCGCACAGATGGACAAGCTGCAATTCAGTCATGGCATGTTGGCTTGTTGCGAATGGACGGGCGTGCGTTTGTCGACGCTGCTCGAAGAGGTCGGCTTGCAGAATTCGGCGGCCTGGGTTCTGGCTGAAGGTGCGGATGGTGCGCATATGAGTCGGAGCGTGCCGCTGGACAAAGCTTTGGACGATGCGCTCATTGTCTTTGCGCAGAACGGCGAAGCCTTGCGCCCGGAACAGGGCTACCCACTGCGGCTGATCAACCCCGGCTGGGAAGGCAACACTTGTGTGAAGTGGTTGCGTCGATTGGAGATCGGTGATCAACCCTGGCATCACCGGGAAGAAACATCCAAGTACACAGACCTCATGGCTGACGGGACCGCGCGCAGATTCACTTACGTGCAGGAGTGCAACTCTGTCGTCACACGCCCCAGCCCCGAAAAGCCCTTCCAACAAAAAGGCAAATACATGATCGAGGGTTTGGCCTGGTCCGGGCGCGGGCGGATAAAGCATGTGGATGTCTCTGTCGATGGCGGGGTGTCCTGGCGCGAGGCACGTTTGACCAGCCAGGTATTGCCGAAAGCGCTCACGCGCTTTGCGTTGGAGTGGGATTGGGATGGCGCACCGGCGCTGGTGCAGTCCCGCGCAGTAGATGAGACGGGCTATGTTCAACCCACCTACGGTCAACTGCGCCAGGTACGAGGCACCAGTTCGATCTACCACAAGAACGCCATTCACACCTGGAAGCTGGCTGCTAATGGAACCGTGACCAATGTTCAGATCTCTTAGCTTTGCTGTTCTGCTTTGCGGGCTCGGCGCCTGCGGGCAGCCATCGATCGACGCAGGCTCATCAGATAGTCTCGACGTGTCGAAGTCGACAGCCAATGAATACGTTGGTGATCGCGTGGGCCACTTTGGTTTTGGACAGCCCGCCAGTACCGAGCAGATTGCCGGCTGGGACATCGACATTCGCCCCGATGGTCAAGGTTTGCCAGTTGGCAGCGGTTCGGTAGCCGCTGGCGAGATGCTCTACGAAGATCAGTGCGCCGAGTGTCATGGTAGCTTCGGCGAAGGCGTGGGCCGACATCCCGTCATTGCCGGTGGCATGGACTCGCTGACCGAAGATCGGCCGAACAAGACAGTTGGTAGTTTCTGGCCTTACACCAGCACGTTATACGACTATATATATAGAGCGATGCCGTTCACCCAGCCCGAGTCGCTGACGGCGGATGAAACTTACGCAATCACCGCCTATGTGTTGTATCTCAATGACCTGGTTGAAGATGAGTTCGTGCTGGATCAGAACAACCTGGCCTCGATCCGACTACCAAATGAGTCGAACTTCGTACCGGATCCTCGGCCCGACGTAGCGAACACGCGCTGTATGTCCGATTGCCGGGATCCCTCCGCAATCAAAATTCTCAGCGAAGTAACCCCATCGGAAACCGATGGTGCGGAGCTAAGCGCCGCGGCAGTGGTGGAAACTACGCATCCCGGACAAGCGACCTATGACCAATACTGCAGCATCTGCCACAAGGTTGGAGTAAGCGGGGCGCCGATCTACGGTGATTCCGCAGCGTGGTCGAAGCGCCTGGAAGCCGGTCTAGATGTCGTCATCGCCAATTCAATCAACGGCGTTTCTTCCGATACTGGGGTAATGCCAGCCAAGGGCGGCTTTAGCCACCTAACGGACGAGCAAGTTCAGCAGGCGGTTGAGTACATGGTGGGAGAGTCTTCATGAGATTTGTGCTGATACTACTGGCACTTGCCTGCAACCCAGTCTGGGCAGAGGACGATCCCCATGCGCAGGGTCGAGAGATTGCGTTCGACCGAAACAAGGGCAACTGCCTCGCCTGTCACATGATTGCGGGCGGTGAACTTCCAGGAAACTCGGCGCCGCCGTTGTTGGCGATGGCCCAGCGCTTTCCGGATCGTGAGGTTTTGCGCCAGCAGATCTGGGATGCCGCTGAGCGCAATCCAGAAACAGTGATGCCGCCCTACGGCCGTCATCGCATTGTGACCGAAGAAGAATTTGAGCTAATGCTCGACTTTGTCCATTCGCTGTAACCCGGCACAGGAGTAATTCATGTTGAACCGAAGACGCTGGCTGCAAATAGGTGCGACCCTAGGCGCTGCCAGTACGTTGTTGTTGAACCCGCTGCGGGCACTAGCCGCAGGGCGTGACGGCTTTGCTGCAGAAACCTCAGATGACGCCATTAAGGCGTTGCTGGGCGATGGCACGGCAGAAGAGAGTGAGCTAGTCAAACTGAAGGTGCCAGACATTGCCGAAAACGGTGCGGTGGTGCCGATTTCTGTGTCTACGGAAATCGCCGGGGTCACCGCCATCAGTATTATGATCGACAACAACCCCAACCCGCTAACAGGACGCTTCGAGCTATCGAGCGAGGTGCTCGCAGACGTGTCAACCCGGGTGAAGATGGGAGAGAGCTCGATGGTGCGAGTGTTTGTAGAAGCGCCAGACAAGGTTTATACGGCAGCAAAAGAAGTCAAAGTCACCATCGGCGGTTGTGGAGGATAAGTTATGGCAGCGCCAATCAAGATACGTGCAAAGATCAAAGACGGCACCGCCGAAGTTAAGACGCTCATGCCACATGCCATGGAAACCGGTACACGCCGAACTGAGGCTGGTGATCTCATTCCCGCCCACTTCATCGAAACCGTGACCTGTTTCAAGAACGACAAGCAGGTGCTACAGGCTCATTGGGGCGCAGCGGTTTCGAAGAATCCGTTTTTTGCCTTCAAGCTAAAAAGCAGTGTTCCTGGGGACGTAGTACGCGTCGATTGGGTGGACAACAAAGGTGAAACCAGCACTGGCGAGACGACGCTCAAATGAACGGGTTATGGCGAGCGATCAATTCGGGCTATCTGCTAACTGCGGCCCTGCTCTTCAGTGCGAGTGGGTACGCCGATCCGGAGTCTGATCGAGCGTCTTTGCGTGAGTTTTACACTAAGCGATTCGCCGCTGTTCCGCTGGAAGACCATAAAGACGGCGCCTACGCGCTGGATGCAGAAACCCGGGCCCAGTGGCAAGAGCTGGAAGAGTTTCCGCTCTACGAGATCGCGGTAGATACCGGCGCGGAGTTGTTCGCAGAGCCCTTCGCGGACGGCGCTGGTTATGCTGACTGCTTCGGCGAACCGGCAGTGAAGCAGCGCTACCCGAGCTTCGATGCAGAACGTGGCCAGGTGGTGACCTTAGAAGTCGCCATTAACGACTGTCGAGCCGAACACGGCGAGCCGGTGTATGCCTACACCGATCCGGCACTGGCATCGTTGCTTGCCTATATGGCGTTCGAGTCTCGCGGTAAGACCATCGACGTTGCTGTGCCGACGCAAGGCGCGGCTCGGGCTGCTTATGAACAGGGCAAGCAGTTTTATGCATCCCGGCGCGGCAATTTGAATTTTGCCTGTGGAAGTTGCCATGTGCAGATGGTCGGCAACATGTTGCGCGGGGATCGGTTGAGCGCGAGTCTCGGCCACGTCAGCCACTGGCCAGTCTACCGCCTCAAATGGCAGGAAGTAGGGGGATTGCATCGACGCTTTCAAGAGTGCAACAGCCAGGTAGGAGCGGTGGCATTTGAGCTGCAGAGTGAGGAATATCGAAACCTCGAATTTTTTCTGTCCTACTTAAGCAATGGTTTGCCGCTCAACGGCCCAGCAACGAGAAAGTGAGCATGATCCGCATAATCTTCCTTAGCGCGATGTTGTCTGTTGCCGCTTGCGCAGAGCAAACGGAGTCCGCGGCTGCTAGCGACCCACAAGCCCAAGCCCAGGCGGCACTGGCGGTCGCGCAAGAGCGCTACGCTCTGTCTGTAGACCGGGGCTTCGCCTGGCGGGATGCCCTGAAGCAGTTAGAAGCAGCGCAGAACGCCTTCGACGCTGGAGACAACGGCGCTGCATTGACGGCTGCGCAAAAAGCCGCCGAGCTTGCCGCGCTATCCCTAGAACAGGCAGATGCTGAAGCGCAAGCCTGGCAAACGCGCGCACCCTTCGGGTCATGAATCGCCGAGAGTTCACCGAGTTTCTTTGTCGCGCTGGGGTGACTGCGTCCTTGGCTGGCTGCACAGACATGCGCCAGGCAACGCAAGACTCGCTGTATGAGCTGCCGGACTGGGGAGCAGCTCGGCTGCTCCATATCACCGATACCCATGCGCAATTGCAGCCCATTTATTTCCGCGAACCCAATGTCAACATCGGCATTGGCGAGGCGAAGGGTCGGTTTCCACATGTGGTGGGTAAGCACCTGCTGGAGGCGTTTCCCACAGCCGATGCGCGCCTGGCGCACGCACTGACCTACCTAGATTTCTCTGAAGCGGCCGAGCGATTTGGCCGAGTTGGTGGTTTTGCACATCTGCAGACGTTGATCACCCAGCTGCGCAATTCTGTAAACGGCAATGCCCTACTGCTCGATGGCGGAGATACCTGGCAAGGCTCGGGAACGGCGCTTTGGACCCGAGGCCAGGACATGGTTGACGCCTGTAACCTGCTTGGCGTCGACGTGATGACCGGGCACTGGGAATTCACCTATCAGGATGCCGAAACCCTGGCGAACATCGAGCGCTTTAGCGGCGATTTTGTCGCCCAGAACGTTCGTGCAACGGAAGATGCGTTGTTCGAAGGCGTTCCAGTGTTCGACGAAGACAGCGGTCACGTCTTTCCGCCTTATGTGGTTAAGACGGTGTCTGATCGACGAATTGCGGTAATCGGTCAGGCTTTTCCTTATACGCCAATCGCTAACCCACAACGATTCATCCCTAACTGGTCCTTTGGCATACAGGAAGCAGATCTGCAGGCGCTGGTGGATGACATTCGTGGGAGTGAACAAGTGGACGCTGTAGTGCTGCTGTCCCACAACGGTATGGATGTCGATCTGAAGCTAGCGAGCCGGGTGTCTGGCATCGACTTTATTTTGGGTGGGCACACCCATGACGGCGTGCCGCAGCCGATGGTCGTGAGCAACCCTCAGGGTAAGACGGTGGTCACCAATGCGGGCTCGAACGGCAAGTTCGTGGGTGTTCTCGACATCGACTTTGGCGCAGCGGGTGTTAGTGGTTATCGGTACCGGCTGTTGCCAGTATTTTCGAGTCTATTGCCCCCAGATCCGACCATGCAGCAGCACATCGATACTGTGCGTGCACCCTATCTAGATAAGCTCAACGAGCCGTTGGCTGTAACGGAGTCGCTGCTGTATCGACGTGGGAATTTCAATGGCACCTTCGATCAAGTAATTTGCGATGCGCTGCGACAGGAGCTAGATGCGCAATTGAGTCTCTCGCCGGGGTTTCGCTGGGGCACATCAGTCTTACCGGGGGATACGATCACCATGGAGCGGGTGCTGGATCAAACCGCCATGACCTATCCGGAAACCTATGTCCGCGACATGACTGGCGCAGAGCTCAAAGTCATTCTCGAGAGCGTGTGCGACAACTTGTTTAATCCAGATCCTTACTATCAGCAGGGCGGCGATATGG
>JBPCXR010000295.1:0-4074 GCA_051027215.1 Pseudomonadales bacterium
ATGGTGAGCTGGCGTTCTCGACGGATGGAAACGAACAGCTCCATGAGATCTTTTGACGTTGCAGTGTCGAGATTGCCTGTCGGTTCGTCCGCCAGTAACAGTGGCGGTTCCGTAACCAAGGCTCGGGCGATGGCTACCCGCTGTTGCTGACCGCCAGACAACTGACTCGAGGTAGCGCCGGCACGATGCGACAAGCCCACCGAATCCAGAGCGCGCAGTGCCCGGTTTTTGCGCTCGTCCCGCGGGATCCCCTGGTACACGAGTGGCAGCTCGACATTGCGCAATGCGTCAACGCGGGGCAGCAAGTTGAAGCTCTGGAAAACGAAGCCCATGAAATGTCGTCGCAACAACGCCAGTTCGTCACGAGCAAGTTCGCTAACGTCCATACCGCGGAAACGGTAGGTACCCGCCGAAGGTACATCCAGACAACCTAAGATATTCATGCAGGTGGATTTGCCAGAACCACTTGGGCCCATTACGGCGACAAATTCGCTAGCGCCGATGTTTAGCGTAACGCCATCCAGCGCCCTGACCTCGGTGGAGCCAGAGCCGTAGATCTTGTAGATGTCGCGCAGCTGTAAAATGGCTGGAACATCCCGCGGTTCCCCTGCAGCCGCCAACGTGACCTTAGCGCTATTAGTTACGCTGGGCATCGGTGCTGAAATCGATCAGGATCTCGTCGCCCGCTTTCAGCTCGTCGCTGAGCACCACGGTGTAGCGTCCATCCGTGTGACTGGTGCGTATGGGTACCCGTTGCGGTTCGTCATCGACCAGTCGCCAAACGGTGCTGCCGCTGTCATTGTCTTGTGGCTGTGAACGCCCGGGTGGTCCCAGGCGTATACCCACGTCGCTTTCCTGCTGCGGCGGTTTGAACCGCAGCGCCTGGTTGGGAACTCGGAGCACATCCTGGCGCTCCCCGGTAGTGATGGTGGCTGTTGCCGTCATGCCGGGTTTAAGGCGTCTCTCGGAATTGTCGGCGCTAAGTACTGTGGTATAGGTAACCACGTTGTTTTCCACAGTAGGGTATAGGTACACCTCCAGCACGCGGGCTTGGAAGGTGTCGTTTGGCCAGGCGTCAACCGTGAACGCGGCCGATTGATCGGTCTGCACCAGTGCGACGTCGGCCTCGTCGAGAGCGATGTGCAATTCCATCTCCCGTAGATCCTCGGCGAGCAGGAACAGCAATGGTGTCTGAAAGCTGGCGGCCACGGCATTGCCCGGCTCGACATTGCGGTCCAGTACCACACCATCGATCGGGGAGGTGATTACCGCCTTGTTCAAACGGGTGCGAGCCACGGATACGGTTGCGCCCGCCTCGCGCACCGAGGCTTGGGATGAGAGCAATCTGGCCTCTGCCCGTTTGAGAGTTGCCCGCGCACGATCAAGCTCGGCTTCGGGGGCGAGTCCCCGAGCAAAAATGCCCTGAGCGCGCTGTTCGTCCAGGCGCGCCTCCTCAAGTGTCGCAGAGCTTTCTGCAACCGACGCTTCTGCCAAAGCCAGACGCGCTTCCGCTTGTTTCAGGTTAACTTCGAGCTCATCGGTATCGAACCGCGCCAACACTTGGCCCTGGTGCACGCGGTCGTTTTCGCTAACCAGTACCTCGGTAACCAGCCCGGAAATCTCTGCACCCACGGTGACTTCGCGTTTTGGTTGGAGATTGCCGGTAGCCGTCGCTGTGAGCAGCATATTGCCGCGATCAACCATGTGCGTCTGCCAGACGATCGTTTCATCCTGGGGCCACAGCCACCAGGTGATCAGCGCTATTGCGACTACGATGGCCACAGCGGTCGCCGTGAGTCCCGATCGGCCTCGCTTTTGCTCGGTTCGAAGCACGGCTCGCACCTCTTCGGCCATGTCGGCGAGTTGATCTTCGGAGCTATGCGGTGATGTTGTCATTCCAGCATTGTCAGCAGTGCTCGGCATCGTGTCCAAGAGTATTTTCGTACACTCGCTGAAACATCACCTAGATTGAGGTGCGTGCTGTAAACGGTGTCCGCTAATGATTGGCCGCGTTCGTTCATCGATATCCCCGGTCCAATACTTGCGGCTTCGCGGCAAACCCCTTTCTGGTGCCCCGGTTTCGTTGGTGATAGGTTTATCGGAAAATCAAGCGGGGATCGACAGTGTCAACGGTCATCAGTGGCGGCACACCCATCTACTACGAAACCAAAGGCGAGGGCACAGCAATAGTGTTCGCCCATGGGGCCGGCGGAAACGCCGCCATCTGGTTCAACCAAGTGGCGCATTTCTCGCCAGACCACCAGGTCATCGCTTTCGATCACCGCGGCTTCGGACGTACCCCGGTTCCAGATGAACAGCTAAGCGCACGCTGGTTTCGCGATGATCTGTTGGCGATTTTGGACGCCGAAGAAATCGAGCAGGCGCATATCGTGGGCCAATCCATGGGCGGCTTCACCGTTTTGCGCACGGCGCTGGACGCGCCGGATCGAGTCTTGAGTCTGACCATGAGCGCGACCCACGGTGGCATCGCCAACCCGAATCCGACGCCGGCCATGAAAGCCCTTGTCTCATCCTCGGACAGCGACATCAGCGGTGTGAGCAACACCATGTCCAAGGCATCCAAGCGACGACCTGAACTCATGCAACTGTACGAGTCGATCAACAACTTCAATATCAATTTCCGCTGGTCGAATCTGACTCACTTGCTCGGTCCCAAGAACACGTTGCAACTAGAAGACCTCGCTGCGGTCAAGTGCCCAACGCTTTTCATCTGTGGCGAAGAAGACCCGTTGTTCCCACCAGAGTTGTTGGCTTCCTATATTCCGCATTTTGGCAATGCCCAATTAGAAGTTGTCGAGAATGCGGGGCATTCGCCCTACTTTGAACAGCCCGACAGATTTAATGCGTTGCTGAAGCAGCATCTCGATAGAGCAACGCATAGCTAGGCACAGTTGCGGCATACGCCATGAATTCTACTTGGCGGGTCGCCGCCTCACATATTCCTATGGCTCCCGTCGCGACTCAATCGCTCAGTACGCTTCCGGCTCGTTTTGGAATTGGCGATGGATTTCGATAATGCCTGGCGTCAAGGCAACGATCCAGAGCAACAGACCGGCCGCAACCCAGGGAAGCGGCAAGGCAATAAGTGCCACCAACCAACCACCGAGAAAGTACTTCCAACGCCGCATGGCTGACTTCGGAGAAACATTGTCTTTGCCTCCTTCGCGTAGCAGTGGAAAAGCCTTGGGGCGCAGAAACCAACCGTGCGCGGTGAGTATCAATAGGAATTTAAACCACGTTAGGGTTTCTGTACCCAGAACCGGATCTTGGTCGAGGTCCACTATGCCGGTGGATGGCGCTTCGTCGCCGTCACCCTTCAATCCATTCCGTACTCGATCCCACGTATATCGGGCTTCGGGTCTGGCGCCCGCACCACTCATGTTGCTGTACTTAGGCACGCAACGCCATCGGTAGAGCACCTGACCAGTTTTGTCTATCGCTATCACAGCGGGTTGATAGTAACCCTTGGGATGACTCGCCCAGGACCGTTCGCGCAGATGGCCGTAGTCCGAGTTATAAAAGACCTCGAGCCAACCGCGTTCCTTGAGGTCTTCTCTGATTTCATGATGCGGATCACCAACGACCGGAATGCTCATTCCCCACGCGTCTTCTGCTTCTACCGCCAGAGAATGGGGTTCGCTGGTGATGCCATAAACCTCGCCACCTGCAGCGCGAATCTCTTGCAGAACACCAGCCTTTTCGTAGCTTCGTAACTCGAAGCGACAAGGTGGTCACCAAAGGCCTCGATAAAATAGGAGCAGAACGAATTCATGTTTTTCCAGCACACTTGCCAACCAATCCTTTCGAATACCCTCAGGTGGATCAAGGAGCGGTGGTATCTTCTGCGCTGCAGCCGCGACCCGGCTGAAGGTGAACCCATCACCAGTCGGTTCAACGCGAATTTGCTCGCGGGCGCATATTTCGCCATCGCAGAGGATCAGCCCAAACTCGTAACCCTGGCCAGTTTTGGCGGCGAGGCCAGCTTCGTAATCGACCAGTCCAGTCAGTTCGTAGGAGGAATGTTGCGTCTCATTGACCCACGCTAGTGCAGCC
>JBPCXR010000296.1:0-11781 GCA_051027215.1 Pseudomonadales bacterium
TTGGCACGTCTTCGGGGTGAATGTGCTGGGCGTGCTCAACTCGCCAACGCAACGCCTTGCCGTCGGTCTCGTCTTTCTGCCAAACACGCTGATACAGATCCAACGTTTCGCGGTTAGCGCGAGTGCCGATGGCATGGGTGTTAACTTGATAGCCATGTTCAAGAGCCAACTCCGCGCTGCGCTCAATGTCCGCAACCGTTTCTAACACGAGCCCGACAGTGTTTGGCATGTCTGCGTAAGGCGCTAGCAGCCACGCCCCATGCGTGCCCAACGCCCCATCTATCTGACGTTTGATCGCACGCACGCTCAGAAAGTCGTTGTCTTCAGCCACCATGCGATAGCCAGGTAGCTTTTTCGCCAGCTCAGCATGTGACTCTCCCCGAACCATGACATACAGGCGCACGGGCAAGGCTCCTTCGCCCTCCAGAGTCATGAGAAAGTCGATAGTCGTAAACGGCGCGCCAGCATCGTGAAACGACGTGACCCCGTGGCGTAAGGCCTGCTGAGCCGCCAACCGCGAATGCTCCCGCATCTGCGCGTGCCGCTCTTCCGTAGAGAGCCGCTGATCATGGACCGCGATGGCCGCTTCAACGGCATCCTGCGCATTTTCGCGCAACAAACCTGAGGCCTGACCATTGCCTCGACGCACAATTGTGCCACCAGCCGGGTCTGGTGAATTCTTGCCGATACCTGCCGCGGCAAGCGCTGCTGCATTGGCATAGGCGGCATGGCCACTGGCGTGAACTAGATATACCGGGTTGTCGGCAGAGACCACGTTCAGTGAATCGTTGACGGGCACACCTTCGACAATCTCATCATGCAACTCTGTGGCGCTGGTGCTCCACTTCTCCTGGTGCCAGCCGCGACCGAGAATCCAAGCTCCGGGGCGTGCGCTGTCAACTGCCACAGCCACCTGCCCAACAATCTGATCCCAGTTCTGGGCTGTGGCGAGATCGAGTATCTGCTGGGATTGACCAAAACTCATGTAATGCCCATGGCCTTCGATGAAGCCTGGAACCACCCGACGACCTCGCAATTCGATGACCTGTGTTTTTGGGCCAATATGCTTGGCAATGGCTGCATCGTCCGCGACAGCAACGATTTGATACCCCCGCACCGCAAGCGCCTGCTGCTCCCCAAGTCGCGGATCCACAGTAGAAATTTTTCCACCGGTAAAAACCAGGTCTGCGGGTTCAGGTACTGGTTGTACTACAGCGGATTCCACTGACGTGCTGCGCTCACAGCCAGCGAGCAATATCAATCCGAGCAGCGACAAGACTACGCTAGCCAGTTGGTTTTTCATCTTAATTCCCCATCGCATCTCAATGCGCCGATCTAAACACTACAGGGCGCGCACGAAATCCTCGATACCGTTCATCAACAGCTGAGTTGCCAATATAACTAGAATCATGCCCATCAGTCGTTCTAACGCTCGAGAGCCACGATTACCGAGAAATCGCATTAGAAAAGGCGAGGACACAAGCAGCAAGGTTGTGCCCGACCAGGCTAGCACCAACGCAAGGCTCCACTCCCCCAGCGGTACTTTAAGACCCGTATATGAAAGAGTAATCTGGGCATTGAACCGGCAAGACGAACCAAAACCGGCGGCGACGCGGCCGAGCAAGACTACGCTGGCCTAGCAATCTGATGACTCATGGACAAGTGCGAATGCCCGAGGTTTTTCCAAGAATACAACCTGACGCTGACGTGCTGGCTCGCGCAGAAGCGCTCACTCCGGTGGTTAGGGAACACGCGGACTTTGCAGACGCCGAGCGTCGCCTGCACCCCGAGGTGGCCTCGGCATTTGCTCAGGCTGGACTATACCGATTGGCGGGACCTGAATCGGTACACGGTCAGGATGCAGATGCACTCACCCAAGTCGCAGTCTTAGAAGCCATCGCCCGGGTAGACGCCAGCAGTGGCTGGAACCTGATGATCGGCATCGAGACGTTCGGACTAATTGCGCCTTCTATGCAGCACTGCGCCGAGCTTCTGGCCGACCCGCTGCGAGTTATGGCTTCTTCTACCGCCGCTGTTGGCAGAGCCGATCGAGAAGGGGAGCACTGGCGAGTACGCGGTCGCTGGCAATTTGTCTCGGGCATCCACAATGCCTCCCTGTTTGGCGCCACCGTCCAGCTTTATGAAAACGACAAATTGCTACAGCAGGAACCCTGCTACGCCCTGATCGAAGCGCCGAATTACGCCATTGAAGACACCTGGCATACCGTGGGCATGCGCGGGTCGGGCTCCCATGACGTTACAGTAGACGGCGCCCTTGTACCGGCATCCCACATCGTAAACAGCATCATGTCGGCGCGGGGCGGTTCTTCGAACCTGCGTTTTCCGCGCGGCGCTCGACTCGCCTACAACAAAGCAGCTGTTGCCCTAGGCATTGGGCGAGCCGGGCTTGATGCGTTTACCGCATTAGCTCTAGGAAAGCGCCCTCGATTCTCGTCCACCAGCCTGCGCCAGCGCCCGTACGCACAACGCACACTTGCCCAGGCCGAAGCCCGGTATCTAGGATTGCGTAGTGCCACCTACAACGTGGTCGGGCATCTCTGGCAGGATGTTGCTGAACGGCGACATGCTTCTGCTGCGGATCTGGCTAGATTTCAAGCGGTTTGTTGCGATGTAGCTCAAACCACCGCAGAGCTCACGGACTCCCTCGCCGCAGCTGCAGGAACCAGCGCTAACGCCAGCACTGAACCTCTGGCCCGCATCGTTCGGGATGCCACAGTCATCCGCCAACACGCTTCCGTAGCACCACATCATTTAGAAGATGCTGGGCGCTTACTGCTTGGCCTAGAGCCGACGGAAGTTATGCTCCGCGGCATTCACCCAGACCCCATTTAAGCGGGCCCTTGCAACGATCGACCCATCCCGGCGACGACATTCTTACCGGTGTGATTGAAGCTGAAGATGATGGAGATCGCCTTAGCGAGGACGAGCTGGGATCGATGTTCGTTCTGCTCATCATTGCAGGATTCGAAACAACCGTTCACCTGATCTCCAACGGCGTAATAGCGCTTCCCAGACCTCCAGCGCGCCGCTACTGCTGCAGCATAGGGCCATTGAACTGACGAGCGAAGAAGTCGCCATGGTGCCACAGCGGACGCTGCGTCTCGTTGGCCACCATGAGAGCGATTCTAGTGTTCAACTCGGCAAACCTCGCCGCAGCATCAAAGTCGAGACTGTTGTTCATGTCATCAGATGGTCGATGATAGCGCTTGGCAAAGTGCTCGGCCCACGCCGCCTGGCCACCGTTGGCCATACCGGTCGCGAGCATAACCGCAGGTATACCTTCTTCGACAAATCGAAAGTGATCGGAGCGGGTGAACAAGCCCTGCTCTGGAAAAGGATCCTCGCCGATCGTTACGCTCATTTGTGCAGCCGCCGCCTCAATGGAAGCACGCAAGGTCGAACGGCTACCGCCGTAAACAATGACGTCTTCAAAGGCATAGGTGAGCAGCGGCATATCAAGATTGATGTTTGCAACGATGCGAGCGATGTCCAGCGTTGGGTTCTTGGCGAAATATTGTGCGCCCAACATACCTCGTTCTTCGGCGGTATTGGCAAAAAACAGAATCGAGCGCCGCGGTTTAGGACCCGCCATCAGTGATCGCGCCGCCTCAATCATCGTCGCCACACCTGCTGCGTTGTCTAAGGCACCGTTGTTGATCTGATCATCCGACGCCTTAGCATTGACTCCCAAATGGTCCAAGTGCGCCGACAACACCAGCACCTCCTGTTTCAGGATGGCATCCGCTCCTTCTATCATGCCCAGTACATTCGCGGACTCGATCTGATCAAAGACGGAGGCCTGACGAATACGCAGCTCGATAGGCAGCTGAAACCTAGGCGTGACGCCACCTTCTTCTGCAGCCGCTTCGAGCAGCTGCTCCCAGGCCAGCGGAGCCTGCGCAAAGAGCTTCTTGCTACCGGACAGCGAGAACACGGCACTCACGCGGAGGTTCGGCGCGCGGCTATAGACGTTTCCTCGAACATCGAGCCAGCCCATGCGCGCTTGGTCCAATGCGCCTTCGGCAATGAGGCGCGCAAATGGATAAACGCCCTCCGATACTGGTGTCGCTAGAGAGATCATGCCTATTGCGCCACGGCTAGAAGCCTCCTGCGCCTTTCTCGATCCGTAAAATGCACGCTCCTCACTCTGAATACCGGAGGGAGTACCCGAGAGCACGGCAACGATTTTTCCTCGCACGTCCACTTCAGCGTAGTCATCTCGATCAAGCTCAGGGGCTACTAATCCATAGCCGACGAAAACCACTGGCGCACTAACGGTGTCCATTTGGCTACGCAAGGACCCAGGCACCGCATAGTCGACTTCGCGTTCAAGCGCCAATGGCCTGCCGTTTTGATCTGTCGCACTCAGTACGAGCTGATCGGCAATTCGGATCGAGCGACGTAATTGCACGTTCTGGAAGTAGCTCCCCTGCGCACCTGCCGGGAGCAGCCCAAGCTGGCGAAATTGCTCGGCTACATAGTTTGCTGCGGCGTCATAGCCGGGCGTTCCAGGTTCTCTACCCAGCAGCGCATCATCTGCTAGGAAAGCCATATGGGCCTGTAGCTTGTGTGCACTGGCTCGGCGCTGGGCTACATTTGGTTCAGCCGCAACTTGCTGCCTTAGACTCTCTGACCGATCTTGCTCAATCGTTGCGCCACAGCCCAGGAGCAATGAAATCACACAGGCAAATGACAGAGTTTTCAAAGTGCTGCTCTACCGTAGCGTCGAAATGAACTCCAGTTTACCGCAAGCTAGAGAACAGGAGTTGTCAGCCTGACTGCTTTGTGCACCCGATAGAATGAATAGTCTGGCTCTCCGTGGCGGCGGTACACCAGTTGTTCGCTACACAGCCCAACCCAGCCCGGATCCATGTTGAGAATTTCGGCATCGGCGATCAGAAAGGCTGGCGCAGTTGGGTCAGAAAAATCATATCCATGGATTAGGAAATCGCCCGCCTCGAGAACCTTCAGCGCCCTATTCAGCGGGAAAACCGCATCATCAAGTGTGTCTTCCCAGCGGTCTATTGCCGCATCACGCCAATGCCAGTCTCCGCTTTGCCCGAGTACGTAAGGAGAAGAGTTGCCAAGCTCGTGCACACTGGCTCGGCTATCGTTCGGGCAGGCGGTAAACTCCGGTACTGCCTGCCGAGCAGACTGCACTGCGATCACTGGCACCAGAGTCAACAGACTAAGTAAAATCAACCCAAAAGTGATTGGGACCACGCCACGATCGGCGAATTGCACCGTCGGCGGCTGCCGCTCCCCAAGAAAGCGCAGCACCGCTCCTACCCCGACAGCAACAATCAGACAGTCCAACGGCGCAGTCACAATGTAGACGCGCATCGCATCTACCGACCAGTACAAAATCGGTGACGTCGCCATCGCACCCAACCAGCCGAGTATGACGAACGAGGCAAAGGGTTGACGCCACGACCAACACAACCGCGCTGCGCCAATGGCGAACGGCACAAGCAGAAAGTGCCTAAGCGGAACCGGTGCCCAGACGAACAGATCTCCCCAGTAGCGAGTGGCAAAAGCCAATAGTCCCGCGAGCAAATCCTGAGGGGCTTCCTGCACATGTCGCCAGCCCGATGAGTAGGCCATGCGGGTCTGTTCAGCTTCCGAGAGGACGCCAATCTGCGGGTAGTGCTCGTAGAATAGCTTCCAGTCCGCACCACCATGGACGAGCCCATACCAGGTGTAGGCGTAGTTTGCACCGATACTATTGCCGCCAGGATAGGCCAATACCATCCACAACCAGGAAAGGCCGATACCAGCGACGATGCCCAGTAGTGTCGCCGCCGACCACTGCCAACGGCAACGCCATGGTTTCTGTTGCGCCACGACCGGCCAGAGAACGATGCCCGCCAGCACCAAAACCGGACCCATTCGAATCGACAAGGCAACGGCCAACAGCATTGCCCCGAAGACGTAGCTCCAAAGAGCTTGCCGGCGCACCCCCCTGAGCAGCAACGCAAACGCTAATGCCGCATAAGTAATTCCCGTTGCCTCCGAGAGCGCTGCGGCGACAAAAGGCGCGGCGAACAACGGGATCAGCAATACACCAAACAGTCCACCCCAAGCCCCGGCTACCCTGCCGTACTCCAACAACAGAATCACCAGAGCGATCGCGAGCAACAGAACCCGCGTGAGCAGCATCAAGAAGTAATCGGAACCGGTGAGCAATGCCTGCCCAACCCAGAACACGACGTTCAGTGGTCGTCGCACAACCCAATCGTCCAACCGGCCATCGTGCAGCAAGCGGAACGACCCATGCAGCCATCCAGACGCATCTGACCACGGCAGATAGCCTGCGATGGTATACGGCCCCACTTGATCTAGCCAGGCAGATTCCAGCAGCATGAGCACCAACAGAGCGCATAGGCTTAGGCTGCCTGTAATCGGCACCCAATTAGGCAGCGCCGCTTGAGCCGGTGCTAGTGATACATCCGGTAACGGTTGCGCCTGCCGCAGCTGGCGCACGAGTTGAACCAGAACTAGCGCGAGCAACATCAGCCAGCAGGCCAGCAAACCCCCGGCCAACCACTGAGCGCTAAGTAAACTCACAGTGAATCTGTAGCAGCCGCAACAGAACTACGCAGCGCTCGTCGCATTGAGTCGAACAGAATTACCAAACCTGCAGCAAGACCAACGGCCAGCATGACCAGGCCAAACGTCACAGAAAGAACCAACGCATCGCTGGCGGAACCGCCAAGCAATACCAAGGCACTAACCATAACGCCCTCCCGCACGCCCCAACCGCCGAGGGACGCCGGTAGCATCGACGCCAAATAAGCTGGGGGAAAGGCAAACAACAACGCAGTCAGATCGAAAGGCAGCGCCAGGCCTTTCGCCAAAACCCAGACACTGAGGCCAATGAGCAAATGACCAACAATCGACCAACCGGCAACGACAAATACGTCTAGCCAGCGACCCGAACTGCTATAGCGCTGCCAAACGCGCACAAAGCGTTGGCTCCATTCTCTGCGCTCGATGGAGCGATACAACCTGGGAAGCAGAATCACCGACAACAAAATTCCTGCAAGGACGAGTGCAACCAGCGCCGCTTGGATCCCAGCAAGGTCAGGCAATTGAGCCGTCAGAATGAACGGATAGGCGAGTAGAGCCAAGCCCAGTAGCACAGCGATACCGGCGAAACGGTCCACACCAATACAAACCACAGCATCAGGCAGCGCATGCCCATCTTTGACCATCGCCACAGTACGGTAAGCGTCGCCGCCCACCGTGGCGGGAAGAACCTGATTAAAAAAATAGGTTTTGGTCGTTACCAGCAGTGCACGGCGCCGTGCCATCGGCATATCGCCTAGCTGCGCCACGCGCAACCAGCGCAAGGCGAATACCGGAACTGTACCCATGATCAACAGCATTGCCAGTCCAGCATGAGCCAGACTGACTTTCTTCAATGCTTCCAGAACCGCTGCAAACTCAATGTAGTGCAGGAGCACCGCCATCATGCTGAGCGTTACCAATACCTTGAGCAGTATCCAGCCGCGACTAGTCATCGAAACTTGATCCGCACCAGCGCTATCAAACACATCTTGAACAGCACCATGCCATCGCGAAATCGATCGATCTGCGTTGTGCCGTAGGTGCGAGATCGGTAACGAATGGGAACATCGACCATGCCCAGCTCTAGTGCCGATGCACAGAACAACATTTCGAAGTCACCAAATGGGTCGAACTCGCCGAAATCCTGTCGCCATTGGCATTGCCGCAGGTAGTCACCTCGATGAAACAATTTCGTGCCACACAGCGAATCGCCAATAGTAACCCCGAGGACATAGGCTACGAACTTTGCAAAAAAGCGATTGCCGACATAGTTCAATGGCCGCATAGCGGCAAACTCCATTGGATACAACAGTCGGTTGCCGTTGATAAAGTCGCCATGACCATTTGCATAAGCATCAAGAAATCGACCCAACAAGGTCGGCGGCATAGTGAGATCCGCATCGACAATGGCCAAAAGCTCCATCTTAGCCGCAGCAAAGCCATGCTTAACTGCATCGAACTTACCCTTCCCGGGTTGCTGCAGGCTAACAATCTTGTACTGATCAGAGTATTTGTTCTGGGCCTGTTGTATCGCTTCCCATGTGCCGTCACTGGAATTGCCCTCGACCAGAATAATTTCCAGATCACTAACAGGCAGCGGCGGAAGTTCCTCGAAAAAGCGTTCGATGTTGCCGGCCTCGTTGCGCGCCGGCACAACGATCGACAAAGATGGCTCGGTCGAATGCGGCACCAATGGCCGCAACCAAACAACGGAGCTTAATCCCATGGATCGGATAATAGGGATTTCAGCCAGTATGCGATTAATCAGAGTGCCCAAACCCCAAATATGGCCAGGCAGAAAACCAATCCACTTTTGCTTCAACACTTCGAACCCGGTGATCCTTGCGATGTTGCTTAGATCAGCGTTCGAAAGAAACGCTGTGGGGTATGGACCGCGGCGCAAACCCAGAAGATTAGCAAGCCAATACAACGGTCGTAGATATGGGTTGTATAAAACGATCGCAACGCGATCACGACGGGCTGTTTCAGTGCTCAACCGGGTGAGAATGGCTTCGCAATCTAGCGAATAGTTGAGGCTACCGTTCAGTACGAATACCCGCGGTCGAGGATCTTGCCCGGAAAACTCCTGTAAGCCGCTGGCTGCCGCCGAGGTGCCATCGGCGACGATCATTTGTTCTAGCGTGCCATCGTCGTGCTCCATAGACTCGAGCCAGCACACTTCCCGGGCGTAGCGCGCTACCCTGGATATCTCTTTGGCGACCATTCGATAAAAATAGTTTCGCATAGACACCTAACGCGCGGGCAAAGGTTGTTTGGCAACACAGATGCGGTAGAACATCGCCGTCGTTCGAAGTAACCACGCAGGCAATTTGGCCTCAAGTCGCGCCAACACCGGATACAGCGAATCAGGCAACAACTGCGGTTTACTCAACCCCCCGCTCAACAGATAAGAAAACGGCACGCAGTGTTCCAGCTTTTCCACTTGTAGATTCGGATATTGATGCTCAAAGCGCGCTCGGTCACGAAAGAAGATGATCCAAGGCAGCGCCTGATTGGCGATCAATGTGGGGTCACCTTCGGGCAGTTGCCAATCGCTGGCGCCTACTTCAAATGCTTCATGGTGCAGGTGGCGGTAAATTAGACGACTCATCGCCGTGTTGGCGGGCTCAACCATGAGAATTTTTCCGCAAGGAACCAGGCATCGTTGCGCTTCCGCGAAAAAACGCTCAGGAAATCGCACGTGGTGCAGTACGTCCAGCATTATGATCGCAGACAGTGACTCGTCTTCGAACGGTAAATCTACCGCCGAACAAAGCAGGTCCACATTCGGCACCGGCCACAGCTCCGAGGTCACAGCACCAGGCAATAGCCGCTTCAGAAACCCATGTCCACTGCCGAGCTCTAATACTGTGCCCAGCTCTGATGGTGGCAGTTGATCAATAAAGAACCGGTAATGGGATCCATAGATCTCGCCCAGCATGCCGCCATCCTCCGGTAGGCGTCGATTTTTTATCATTGGCAATGTGTTCCCGTCCTTAGAACTCGCCAAGCGGGCAAGCAGTACCGTCAGGCACCGGTAAGACCAGTGGAATCAAATCGCATCTTCGGCCTATTGGGAATCGTTCCGGATCGCAATCGTGATGCAAGTCGCGATGCATCGCCAACATAGTCAGCAAAACTGACGTATGCAATTGCATGGATCGCTGTTCTGGCTGTGCCACCAGGTGACCATACACTCAGCGCCTGACCTTGCAACATTCAGCCGATTCGCGCGGACTCACCAGGTGAGCGCCTGTTGCGTTCCCACAATTCGCGAAGATCTTCAACGAGCAGCACCAGAGCTGGCACGATGAACAAAATGATCATGCTGGAGAACAACACACCGGTCGCGAGGCTCACCGCCATCGGGACCAAGAATTGGGCTTGAATACTGGTTTCGAGCAGCATCGGTAGTAACCCTAAAGCTGTTGTTAAGGTAGTCAGAAATATGGCTCGGAAACGCCGCTCGGTAGCGCTGGCGATCGCAGCCAAGGGCGCCAGATCGGTGGTACGCCGCAAATAGTTGTAGCGATCAACCAGTACCAACGAGCCGTTAACCACCACACCGCTTAGCGCGATGATCCCGAATATCGAAATAAACGACAAATCGAACCCGAAGAGGAAGTGGCCAATCAATGCCCCACCCGCGCCGAACGGAATCGCGCTGAGAATTATCAGCGGTTGTATGTAACTGCGTAGCTGCGAAGCCAGCATTGTGTAAATGACCATGACTGCGATCAGCAAGGCATCACCCAGCGAGGCAATGTCTTGGGTTTGCTCTCGACCCACCCCGCCTTGCTCGACCCCAAGGCCAGGAAACTCAGCTCTAAGCTTCGGAACGAACTCCTGTTGGATCACCCCGTTAGCCTGATCTGGCGTTGCAATGGTGGTGTCGACTTTTGCGGTTACGCTCACTACTCGACGCCCGTCAATGCGATCGATTTCCGAGTAGCTACGACTTTCGGTTAACTCCGCTACAGCGCTGATGGGCGCCATTGAGCCATCAGCGAGGCGAATCCTTGTGCCACTGAGGTCCAGAGTGCTACGCCGTTTCGCGAGCGGATAGCGAACCATGACCTTCAGCTCTTCCCGTCCTCGCTGTATACGCTGTACTTCCTCCCCAAAAAAACTCTGCCGCAGTTGTCGAGCAATGTCCGCGGGTAGCAGACCCGCAGCCTCACCTGCAGGCGTTAACGTAATGTCGAATTGGCGTTTGCCGAGCGCATAGGTGTCTTGCACTTCCGTTGCAGCGGGAATCTCGGCGACTAGCTGCTTCAGTGTCTGGGCTGCTTGCTCTAGCACCCGGTCGTTTGGATGCGATAGCTGGTAATCGATCTCCGGTCCGCGATCGAAAAATTGCGCGGAGTAGGTCAGACTTTCAACACCCGGTACAGGACCGACCTCATCCCGCCAGAGTTTTTCTAGCTGCACAGCATTCAACGTTCTGCCGGATTCCGGTACCAATTGAATTCGAATGGTGGCGCTGTGGCTTGAAGTCGTCATTCCTGAACGCCCGCCAGGTCCGCCACCTGACAGCAGTCGACCGCCAATCGTGGCGTTGACAGATTCAAAAACGCTCCCGTCGAGTTCGTCATTAACCGCTTTCGCCGCAACCAATAAGCGTTCTGCCGTCTCTCGAGTGACGTTGTAAGGGGTGCCGATAGGCATCTCTAGCGATGCGCTGATGGTATCTGATGAAAGCGAGGGAAAGAAAATGAATCGAACTGCACCGGTCACCACCAAAGAAATCGACAGAAATAGGACGCCAAATCCAATGAACACGGTTAATAATCTGCGCTGAGCAGCGCGGACGATCAACGGCACCAACCAGTCATCGCGAAAGCGAGTCACTAGCGCGGCAGCCCGCGTTTGGATGCTTGCCAGCGCGCCACGGCTCCAGGTACCCGTGTGACTCAAATGAGACGGCAAGATGAAAAATACTTCAATGAGCGAAATGGTCAGCACGGCGATGACGACAACGGGCAGGATCCCAAGAACGCTAGCGAATGTGCCCGTGGCCAGCAGCAACGGCGCAAAGGCAGCGATGGTGGTCAAGACACCCACCAATACTGGGCCTTGTACACCGCGCACACCAGCAATGGATCCCAGCACACCAGGTCGACCGGATTCTTGCTCTGCAACAATGTTTTCTCCAACCACCACCGCATCATCAACGACAATTCCGAGCAC
>JBPCXR010000297.1:0-9829 GCA_051027215.1 Pseudomonadales bacterium
GTGATGTAGTGCGAATCAACCACATGCCTATAAGAAAACGCGATGAACAGTGAAGCGGCGACAGCGGCCAGGCGTCCATAGCGCCGTTGCGTAAAGAAGGCAACCAGTGCGATCGTTGCGGTTCCTATAAGAACGGTGCTCGTTCGACCAATTGCCCAAAATGCTGAAGGTTGCTGGATATAGTGATCGGCGAAGGCTGCGACGCTGTCGAATGTGCCGAGGAGCCAGCCGACAACGAAATAGACTCCGTAGAGACCGAAGAGAAAGTAGTAATAGCCGCCCTTGGCGATCCGGTCGAAGTCGAAATCAAGCATGCCGAGCCTAACAGCACGGGCAACCTCGAATACCTCGTCGGTATTGTAGACATGGGGCAACCCGAAATAGGCCCCCCAGATTCGAAGCCCGAATCCTGCTAGGAGTATCCCGAACAATAGAAAAATAAATTGTCTATTAGACATCTATATGACTTGCCTTGTTCTTCCCAGTCTCGAATTGTTGGCACCCTGTGGAGTACAGTCGAGAGACCTGCAGCATTTTAACCAAAGCGGACCCTGACTTCTGTGCGTAGGCTGTACTTCACAACCCGGGGTGATTAACACTTTGGTCGGCCCAAAATCTTTAGAATGGGCGGATGCGCGGCAGCAATCGGAATGTGAGGCTATGACTCGGAGAATGCTCGTTTGAGAATTTTATTCGTTGATGAAGAGTTGCCCTGGCCGCTCACCTCCGGCAAGCGAATACGCACCTACCATCTGGTTCAAGCATTAGCGAAGTTTCACCATATAGGTTACGTTTTTTACCACAGTGGTCCTGGGGAGAGTCCATCAGAGCTTCCGGGCGTTACGAACATAGACTTGTATCCAGTGGCTGGCCGCTCAACCGCCAGGCTAGCTCGTTATCTTCATGGTGTAGAAAACCTCTTCTCGTCTTTGCCGTTCTCTGTGAGCAGTCACCACACTCAGCGGTATCAGCAGAGAGTCACTGAGTTGATCGATGTCTTCGAGCCGAACGTTATCGTTGTTGAGTGGACACCCTATGCGCAGTTTGTACAAAACCTAGGCGGCATCCCTGTCGTACTCGCAACCCATAACGTCGAAGCGCGAATACTCAGGCGTCACGCTGAGGTTAAGTCTGGTGTTGCGGCTCGCTATTTTGCTATACAAGCGAATCGTATGGAAAAGTTTGAGCGCGCCGCCCTCGCCGATGCGAGGGCATATACCGCAGTGTCTTCCAGCGATGCCGCAGAGCTGGAGTCGTTCGAAACCAGCACGCCCGGTGTGGTAATCGACAACGGTGTCAATTTAGACACTTTTCAGGCCGGCTACTATAGCTCCGGACCGCCGCTGAAACTCAGCTTTGTCGGCTCCATGGATTGGATGCCGAATATAGATGCGGTGAGCTACTTTCTCGAGGAAATCTGGCCCTTGGTTACAGAGGCGCGTGCGGATGCGGAATTTGTCGTCATCGGGCGGAACCCTCCGAGTAAGATTCTCGACGCGGTGGCTCGCTTAGAGCGGGTGACGGCAACGGGAACCGTTGATGACGTTCGACCTCATGTGCAGGGAACAACAGTGAATGTAGTACCGCTGCGCGTCGGTGGAGGGTCTAGATTGAAGATTCTTGAAGCCCTCGCCTGCGGGCTACCCGTCGTCACCACCACGGTTGGGCTAGAAGGTCTAGAGCTTCAAGATCGACAGGATGTGTGGGTGGCAGATAGTGCTAAAGAATTCGCCGAAGCGGTGCTACAAATCGCCGAAAACGTTCAGCTCGCAACAGAGTTGGCTACCTCCGGGCGCCGCTCGGTTGAGGCTCGTTACGGATGGGATGCTATCGGTGCGCGATACCGCAAGTTCCTGGAGACCCTGCCGCAGACAAACGAGCAATCGAATGTAGCTAACGGAAGAGCTGTACCTTAAGAGCAGCGTTAGCTCTCTTCTTCGGCCTTGTGCTGAGCGTGGCGAGGGCGAAACTGCAGGTGCCATTTAAATTCGCTCATCGAATCATTGGGAGCAGCCAGTCGAAACATCGCTAGCGCGTCTGCGGCTGCTCTGACATAGCCGCTCGTAGAAGTACCAGCCGTCAAATAGCCACAGTTTTTGGCGGCTTCAACAACGTGCCGATTCCAGTGTGGTTGCACGATGGGGTTTGGGTACGACAGGTGATGGACCGGCTGCTGAATTCGCTCCTCGAGCTTGTCTTTGGAACCGCGTAGCTCATTGTCTAGACTGGGATCATCGAGCAGAGTCAAGTTCGGGTGGGACAATGTGTGGGAGCCCACGGTATGTCCCCGACTTCGCAGGTCTTTAACCTCCTCCCAATTCACCATGACGCGACTGGCTGAACTATTCACCACCCCGAGGGTTAGCTCCAACGGTTCAAGTAGGGACAGCTGGTCTTCGTACTGTGTGCTCGCACACTGTCGATTGATGCGGTGGCGGGCCGCGATTCGTTGCGACGGATCGTTCAGCTGGAAACTCTGGCCATCCGGAGACTCCCAAACCGTTGCCTCGGTCAATTCGAAAGCGCGATAAGTTCGGCTAAACCAAGGAGCGCTGCCATCGTTCACGGGCTCGACGGTAATGAAGAACGCCCCTCGCACATCGTACTTCTCGAGAATCGGCGCAGCGTATTGATAATTGTCTAGAAACCCGTCGTCGAAGGTGATAACGGCCAGACCTCGCTGCAATGGATCCTGAGCACCTAAGCGGCGGCTGAGCTCATCCAAGCTAATGATTGTGTAGTGTTTCTGCAGCCACCTAATCTGTGCCTCGAAGAGATCGGGAGAGTGGCTGATGGAGGGCGGAATCAGCTCCGACCATCGGTCCCTGGGACGTACAGAGTGATAGCGTACCACCGTGCAGGCTGGAGGAGCGAAGCGCACCGTAGTGTTCAACGCTCCTTTGGTCAGCAAGTTCTGAATGTTATGTTTCAGCGTTTTCATCATGATTCAGAAACGAATCCGTTGCATCGTGTGCCAGACACCCAATACTCGCCACCAGAACCCGGCGACTATGAGCGCAGTCAGAATAGCGTAGATCAATGATGACACCATCCCCATACCGAATTGGTTCTGACATAGCACCTTGACGGCGAAGGGTAGGAGAACCGTCGCGCCGGCGAAAAGTGCCTGACTGTAAGAAAACCGAATTCGATAGAATCGGTTAGATACCGATAAATTGACGACCACGAGTACGCTGACGCCAGCTAGATAGGAGAACGCGGCACCCATAGCGCCGAATTTTGGCACGAGAATCCAGTTTGATAATACGCAGGTGGCGGCCGCGGTGGAAAAGATCAAAGGCTTGATGTGGGTTTTCTTAGCAATGAGCAGTCCAATGTCTGATAGGCAGGCAATATTGAAGATGGCTGCCGCAAAAGCTAAGACGGGAACGATATTCGCCGCTTCCTGGTAGCTACCCGGGGCAACGATGGCAATGACAATATCAGCGCCGAGCGCCAGCGCAAGACCGCCGAATAGGCTGGCGATGGCGTAGATGACGAACATGCGACCAATGTCCTGAGGTCCGTCAGCAGATGCTTGAACGTTAAAAGCAAAAGGAGACCAGACTCTATTGAGCGGTTCCATTAGCACGGTAGCGCCTAGAAAGCCGACTTTGAAGGCTAGGGAATACACGCCGGCAACTTCCAAGCCTTGGTAGGCGACGAGGAACCAACGATCGGAGCTCGAAAGGAGATACGCAAAGAAGGCAGTCGGCAAGAACGGTGCACCATAGCGTACGATCTGGCCAAATACCCGCTTGTCGTACTGGAGCTGGTGTGATTTGACGAAGCCGGTAAGGAACAGTACCCCGCCTATCCCGCAGATGACGATATGAGATATGAACACGTAAGCCATGTTCAATTTGAGTAGTCCTAAGAAAACGAAGATCAGAGCCAAGTAAGAGACTCCGCGAATAATGGTCGCCGCCACGAACTTGATGGACTGCCCCTGGGCCTGTAGGTGTGACAGCCCGATGGTGAACAGCATCTCTAGCGGCATCCAGATGACGATGCTTGCGTACAGGAACACGGATACCTTGCCATCGAAGACAAAGCGCTCCAGCAGGGGGTAAGCGGCGGCCAGAACCAGCATGGCGATTGAGCCGAAGGCGAGAATAATAGCGAGGGTCGTGCCAACTACCCTGCCCTTCCATTCAGGGGTTTTCTCTTCGAGAAATATTCGAAAAAAAGCCTGTCGCAACCCGACAAAGACGATCAGAATTGCAATGTTTGCCGCTTGATTCAACAGTTCAAGTAGCCCGAACTCGTCTGTAGACAAGAGGTTGGTGAGTAGGGGAATAGTGAAAAAGCTCAGCGCAGCACCTACTGCGCTGCCGACAGCATAAGCAGAAGAATGGCGCATTAAGCTGCTACCTTGAGCAGCCGGACCTGAGGTAGCCTCCATGGGTTTGGGATCGCTTGCAGGAGGTTGAGTTACAGTCATCTGCGCTGCGGCTCATCAGGAGATTGCGCTGTGTTGCTTGAACCTTTCAGCCGGTAGAACAAGTTCGCCAGCGTAGACGCAAGACCAGTTTTGTACACTTTGAAAGTACAATGGCGTCGATAGCCGGAGGCGATTTTCTGCTTGTACTCATAGGCTTGGCCGCAAAGATCGAATTCTACTAAGGCCGCATCTTCACAATAGTTCTCGAGAATGTTTCGCAGCAGCGCAACGCCCGGAGATAGGTGCTGATGGGACTGACTGAAGTCACTTCGCAGCAAGTAAGCGGTGCCATGATCGACCAGGTGAAACTGCATGGCGATGGCTTTGCCGTTTAGCCGCAGTAGCCATAGTGCGATGTTCTCAAATGGACATTCGAAGCAGAGCGCGCGATACATGGCCAGGCTGCCCGGCGTACCAGCCATATCGCTGCCCATCGGGCCTTTCCAGCTGGCTTTTGAGACCGCTACCGCCTCATCAAAATGGGCGTCCTGGATGCTGGTGGTGTCGTACTTGCAGATCTCAACATCGCCTTCCCGTATTAGCCGATTGGCACTCCGGCGGAGCCAATACCGAGTGCTGCGAGAATATCCGTCATACATATCCTTGATGGGTCGTGCAACATCTACAAATGGGGAGGTTCTGCCCTCGCTCTCATGCACATAGCAACCGCCAGAGCGAGCGATTTGACGAAGATGCTGCGCCAAGCTTGATCCCTGTGGCACATGCTCGAAGAGCATTCGATGCCCACGCTCCTGTGTCAGCAGTTGGGCGACGAAGTCTGCAAGTTCTGCCGAGCCCAGGCGTCGTACATCAACAGTGAGCCTCGGTACGATTGAAGGCAGCGCGACCTGTAGCTGCCCCACTGCTGGTAGCGGCCCCAGGTTAACTCGCTCGATTGGTACACCGAAGAGGAGCTTTTGCTGTTGATCAGCGGCGATGGCGACTCGTAGGTCTCGATCGCCATAGCTAGCGAACCACGCAGACAGAAAGTCAAAGCTCAAAAATGGATCTGACGCGCCTACATAGCATGACCAATTGCTCTGCTGCTGTCGAAAAGCGTGTGCATTCAGGACTGTGACCTGCATCAGCTGCTAAAGACCTTTCAGCAGCTGCTTCGCGAGTGCGTCAAGGCTATGAAATGCGGGGTAGCTGAGTTCGGCAAAGGTCGACTTCGGTATCAGCGACAGCTCAGTGCAGCCAATCAGTAAGCAGTCAACGTCGGGCAACAGTTGCCGCCCCACTTCGGCACAATCGGCGATACATCGATCAGTGTACTGTTCGACCGTGGACTTGATTCCGTACTCCGGATCGTAGATCGCATCATGCAGCGTTGCTTGCTGTGAGGGTGTCGGGTAGACGACTTCAAAACCTAGCCGACGCCCGTAGATCCCAAAGACATTGCTGTTCACCGAGCCACTGGTCGCTAGTACTCCGACCCGCTGGACGTTCCCGACCTGCAAGACCTCATTGAAGGTCGATGCCACCATGTTGACCAGCTCCGGCCGGTGACCGTTTTCGTCTAAATGGGTGCAGATCTTTGACCAAATCTTCGGCGAGTGGGCGGTGTTACAGGGAATGCCAACAACACTGGCGCCAGCAGCGCCAAGCGCATTCAACACACTTGCGATGGGACCTGCCGGATTCTGGTTATGCTCACCCAATAGATAGCCGGTGCGATCGGGAATCTGAGCGCCGAACGAGGCCAGGATGACGTTCGGATAGGCCTGATCGTTTGCCGGTTTGGCAAACTGGTGGACCGCTCGCATCAATGCCAGGCCTGCAGCAGGTCCAACCCCACCAATAATGCCGATACTTTTTTCTAGCAAATCCCTTTACCAATGCTGCTGCGGCAGCCTCCGGGATGGCGCTGAACCGACATTTGATCCTAACAAATCAGCAAGTTCGTCAACTTGCCACGCATCTCAGAAAGTTTGGTTGCTCGGCTGTGAGCGCCGCGCAGACTCTACCTGCTTCGACATACAACTCGCAAACTATTGACCCATTGGGGGTTTGTCGGGTTGGAATTTCGTTAAACTGCGCCTTTGATCGGATGCGCCTGGACTCATGCGTCGACAGATATCGCTACCGTTTCGCCTGGTGCGCTGGGGCGCTCATCGCTGGTTGGCATCGTACCTGAAGCAGCAGAAACTCCGCTGTCGAAGTGCGCAGCCGAAACATGTTCTGTTTCTTGTCACAGATCACTTTGAGCCGCCTAAGCAGTTTGGAATAGACAAGTCGGTTGATGTGGTCCGACACTGGTGCCAACAGTACAAAGCGGCCTGTGCTGGTCAGACAGACAGTTTCGGTACGTGCCCGCGCTACAGCTGGTTCTACCGCTACGACAACCCGATTGATAAGAACCTGCAACTGCTCTCAGAGATGGTCTACGCGGGCTATGGTGAAGTGGAATTCCATCTACATCATGGCAACGACACTTCTGAGTCGTTCCGCACGACTATAAACTCTGGTTTGAGCTGGTTTAACCGCTACGGGGCTATGCTTGGGGCAACGCCTCACCCCCAGCCCCAGTTTGCCTACATTGCCGGCAATTGGGCATTGGATAATGCTCGGTTCGATGCGAGCTTCAGCGGGGTGAACGATGAGATAGGCATCTTAGGTGAGGCTGGTTGCTACGCTGACTTTACTTTCCCTGCCCTGGGCGAGCGATCCCAGCCAACGCGAGTCAATCAAACATTGTGGGTGAAGGACGACGGCAATGCAGCGGCGTTCCAGCGCTCAAGCTGTCTATTGGATGGGGCTGCTGCAAATGAGGCGGATTTGGCCATGATCCAAGGGCCGCTGTATGTCGATTGGAAGCAAGGCGATATTGAGTATGGCGCTCTAGAAGCATACTCCGGCTATCATACTGACCGTATTCAGCGCTGGTTGTCCGCTGGTGTCTGCGCCGATCAGCACGGTGAAGTGCAAATCATCAAGCTGCATACCCACGGCGTACAGAGCGAGAAAGCGCTATTTGAAAACGGGTTGTCGCAGCTATTTGCAGACTTAAAATCCAATGTTGAAGCAGCTGGTGGGAAGTTGCACTACGTGACCGCCCGAGAGTGCTTCAACATCGTGCAGGGGTTGCGGGATCAGCCTGGCCGGAATCCAGCAGAACTGAGAGGGTTTGCGGTACCTGAGCCCGCAAACTCAAAAATCCTGGCAGATGCACCGTACCGCTTAAGCACCTTCTCTGAGCAGAAAATTTGTGTTGTCTTTGACAGTCGGCCTCCGCCTGAGGCGACGATGAGCATCAAGGGCACTGGCGTCGAGAAGATGCCAATAGAGGGTCTCGCCGAGCTTGAATTGCTAAACCCGGGGCAGCCTGCGGAGCGTATTGTTAGTCGCCCTTCCCAACTGGCGGGTTAGCGTCTATTCCATCAGTATCGGCGCTTTCGGCAGTTTTTTTTGGGCCGTACCCGGTTCTCCGAGCTCCGCACCATCAATCCGGACGGTGATCTGAGGATACAGCGACGGGCTGTCTGAGCCACCGGCGATGTCCCATCCGGAGTAAACTTGACCGACCTTGGCTAGAAACGCCTGCATAGAACCCGCGTTCGCGAACTTGGTGTTGTGCCAGGCAATGGTTTGCTGTGCGGGTTTGTTGCCCAATTCATTGCTCCAGACCTTGGCGACCGACAAGTACTTTTGATTGGGGGTTCTGGAAATGTCGATGTGGCTACCTTCGAACACGAAGCCGTTGGCCCCTGCGGTGTTACCCAAACGCCACAGTGAAACGTCGTTGCCACCAGTGTCTACTTGGCTAAGCTGTCGCCCTGCCTTATCGACCACCATTGTTTGCAGGCGATTGTTCGAAAATGCCGTTCCAGGAATGGATTCTCGCAACGCTACCGCAGTCGCCATGCCTGACCAAGCATCGATGTCGCTACCGGTACCACGCTCCACTTTAATGGCGAGTAGGTCGTTGCCCTGCCAAATGTTTATTGGGCCATCGTGCTGGCTGCTGGGCTTTGCGGCATTCGCATTGCATTCAGCGGCAACGGCAACCAGCTTGTTGTTGAACACCAGGCTACCTTGAGCAATGGACTCGAGCTGAATGCCAGTCGCTCCACCGAGTTGGCAGCCGTCGTACTCTTCATTGTTTGGCGGCACATAGCTCGAGCTGTAATTGTTGAATATCTTAATGCCGGTCTTAGGGCTGCTGCCGTCGATACCAAACAATCCTCGGTTTTGCGGCCGACCCTGAATGATTTTGAGTGGACGTTGGGTTACGTCGCCGCTGAGATGGTGCTGCAACAGGTGCGGCAGATCGTCCGCGATGATCCGCGACAGTGGTCTGGATTCGATTGAGTAGTGTTTTGCCCAATAGCCAGCGTTGACCACCACATTGTTGTTGATCGAGATATTCTCGGTATTCCAAGCGCCAATGAAGAAGTTATTGGTATAGCCCACTGACCGGTCGTTGGATTCTATTTCGGTACCGCCATTGCCGTAGTTATTGAAAATGTGCATGTCGCTTGAAGCGCCCACCGCATTCTGTGGAGTACCTTTGAATATGCAACGACGGATGATGCCTGAACCGAGCTTTACCGAGGCACCGGAAAACTGATGCCTGTTTTGATTCTCACTGACGTGGTTTTCCAGTAACGAGTTTTCCAGCACTATGTCTTTAGATTCTTTGAAGTTAATAACATTGCCACCTAGGCTAAGGTCTGCGGTGGCTCTATTGGAAACATGAACTCCAGAAACTAAGGCGCCGTTGACTGACCGTCCGTAGATTCCAGATGCGCCGGTTGTCTCTATCACCAGGTCACGAACGATGATGTTCTTTTTGTTCCATTCTTTCAGGTAAACACCGTAGCCGCCACTGCGAATGGTATGCCCCTGTCCTTCTACCACGATGTTGTCAGCCTGGAAGGTCAAACAGGTGTCGCTGGATTGCAGATCTTTGGTTATTCGATAGACCGTGTTCGAGCTTTGGTGCTGGCCACAGCTAGAGATGTCAACCGTGCGGTTCGTTGGGATATTCAGCTTGCATTGCTGTGAGCAGGCGCTGCCGCCGTCGCACTGCTCTTCACCTTCCAGGATGCCGTTTCCGCATTTAGGTAGGAGGTGATTCCCAGTCTCCGAGCTGCAGCTTGCGGAACAACCATCGCCAGCAAGCCGGTTGCCGTCGTCACACTGCTCTAGCTGGTAGTCGATCATGCCATCGCCACAAGTGGAGGCAACAGCCAGCGGTGTAACAGAGATTCCTAGCAGCAATAACAATGTGTACCAGAGCAACGGAAACACCCGTAAAAGGTTCGTTCGCGTTATCGAGTAGCGAGTAGATGTCGCGTAAGCAGTAGTAGCAGGCATGTGTTGTCCAACATTCTGAGCCGGCCCGATGAATGGCACGGCAATCGATGGGTATCGTCCAGAAAC
>JBPCXR010000298.1:0-37192 GCA_051027215.1 Pseudomonadales bacterium
TGCAATCTTGCGGTGTCCAATGTGCCGGGCCCACGGGAAGTATTGCGCACTGAAGACGGCGAGCTTAAGGCGATCTACTCTGCCGGTGTTCTAGGGGAGGGCATGGGGCTGAACGTGACCGTCTGGAGTTATTGCGACCAATTGAACATCGGCGCCCTGGCGTGCCGCAAGGCCATTCCTGACCTGTATGCGTTGACCGACGCGATGCCTGCTGCGCTGGCAGAGCTGCTAGCGGCGGCGAACGCAAGAGCAGCGGCATGAATTCAACCGTGGCGCACGTGGTCCGCGTTGCGGGCGATCGGCCAGCGAATCTGGCAACTGATGTGCAGGGCAGCGGCCAGGATTTCATCTGGGCGCATGCCTTGCTGGGCAGTATGGCAGCAGATGCCGAGGGTGGTGTGTTTGGCTGGCAGGAGCTGCATCAAGACTATCGCGTGATTCGCTATGACGCCCGTGGCCACGGGCAGTCGGATTGCCACGGCGACGCTATCGATTTTCGCTGGGACGCACTGGCTGGAAATCTGTGGGACGTCGTTGACAGCTATACTCGAGACCCCGTGGTGTTGGGTGGCGCCTCTATGGGGTGTGCAACCGCTTTGTACGCCGCATGTGAACGCCCGTCGCGCGTTCGTGGTTTGGTATTGGTTATTCCGCCCACGGCGTGGGAGGCCCGAAGCGCCAAGAAGCGCAACTATGAAAACGTAGCGCGTGTCGCTAGGTTAAGTCGCGGCCTGCCACTGAAGTTATTAAAGTTTCTGCCTCGGTCGTCGGCGGGCAAAGGTTTTCAAAAACGCTCGCTATCCATCCTGGCGCACCACCTGACGTCGGCCAACTACATTGGTATAGCGGGGGCCATGAGCGGAGCTGCACTCTCGGACCTGCCGCCACCAGATATTCTCGCCAATCTGCAAATACCGGCTCTGCTATTGGCTTGGCCTGGCGATGATAGTCATCCGCTGGCGGTGGCTGAACGTCTGGCAAATCTTTTACCTAACGCCCACTTGCAAGTCGCTCGCGAACCGGACGAGCCATTTGCCTGGCCGCGACACGTAAAACGGTTTATGGACGAACTCGGTAACTGACGACAGGCCACTTGGCGGTGCTGCGCATCGACCCGCACATAGTTGACACTGATGCGGTTGGAGTAGCGAGTGAACGCGGCTGGCAGATTGCGGCCAGACTATTGCTGCTCAGGAGCATTCACATTGATCAGCGCGGGCACCAGAAAATCCCGCAACATGTCACGCAGGCTGAATTCGTTTTGGGTAAATGGAAACGAGGCTGTCTGCAGCGCAACGAGGGTGAAGGTGCTCCACTCGACGTACTTTTTCAGGTTGATGCCTTTGCGCAACATACCTTTTTTTCTGGCCAAGTCGTACGTTGGTTGCGCGCTACTCTTTCCGAGACGCTCAAATGTATCGACGGACAAATCCAGTTTCTGGTAAAGGCGCTCGGTACGATCGGAAAATAGCAGCCTCAGGGCAGGGCGGCTGCGGAGCTGACGATTGAACCAGCATATATCTTCTACGATTTGTACTGCAGGGTCATCATGTTCAAACCGTTGGGCATCGAAGTCGGCAATCAATTTTTCAAAGTCGCGAATCACGGCCTGATTTAGAACCTCATCCTGGTCTTTGAAATAGCGGTAAAACGTGGTTCTACCAACGCCTGACTGCTTGATGATTTCACTAACTGTAGTGTCGTCAATACCATCCGACAGGTACAAGGCCACTGCCGAATCCAAAATCTTGTCTTTGGTCAATTGAGCTCGGGGTTGTTTGCGAGACCTGATCTGCGCAGACATTGAAAGAGCGGCAGCGGATGACATAGCAAACTCCTCCTCATGGTTGCCGCGTATCATTATACCACAAAAACGGAATAAATTAGCGAATAATGTTCTTTTTATCCCTACAACTGGTATTCGTTGTAGAACGAATCAGCCCAAACGATTCAGCACTTGATAAAGCAGTATACGCCGATTAGGTGGCGCTGACTGTCGGAGCCATCGTATTTCTGCGTGAGCGAGCTATTTTGCATCCTACTCTGACACGTTGATCAGGTCGTCATTGAGGTTGGACACCCGTGTTTTATAGAACGCTCTTTTCGGTATTGTGCGGGCGGCAAAACCCAGGGTTAAGTTTGGAAAGCACAGCTACGAAGTTGATGAGGGCAGGATCGGGGACTGGCCGTTGTTCATATACGAGGTGCCCGAAGCGATGTGATGTCTGCCTCCATATTCAATGGTTGCGGCATCGGTAGGGATCTGTTTTGATATATGCGCTTTTTGGAACGCCGTGGATTTGTCCAGCGATGATTGAAACCAAACGTACCTTTTGTTCGCTTTGCGAGTCCTTCTGCGGCATTGAAGTCGACGTCGATGATAATCGAATTGTCGCAATTCGACCGGACAACAACCATGTGGTCAGTGATGGATACGCCTGCGTTAAAGGCACGCATTTCGACTCTATCCAACATAGTGCGGATCGTATCACCCAGCCGCAAAAAAGAGTAGGAAAGCGCTGGCAGGCGATCGGTTGGGAGCAGGCGTTAAGCGAAATTGCGGCCAAAATAAAGAGTGTGCAGGCTGAACATGGGGCGCAGGCCATTAGCCACTTTGTGGGCGCACCCGGCGGTGCCAACCTGGTCGCTCCTATGTTCAGGGGTGAGTTGTACAAGGGCATAGGCTCTTACCGCATGTATGGTACCGGCACTTGCGACACGATGAACAAATTTCGAGTCAACAACGATATGTACGGGTCGCCGATGCGACTTTCCTACCCCGATGTCGACCACACCGAATTTATGATGATTCTAGGCGCCAACCCCACCGTGTCGGGTAACACTTTGTACCATCTACCACGTTCGCGCGAGCGCTTTGGCGATATCATCAAGCGCGGCGGGCGGGTCGTGTTTATCAATCCGCGTCGTATCGAAAGTGCACGCAACGCCGAGCATGTATTTATTCGTCCCGACACCGATATCTATTTCCTGGCCGCATTTTGTAATGAAGTAATTCAGCGCAGTGCCGTGTCCCATCAGCGTATCGAAATGACCATGAAGAATTTCGACGCCTTGCAATACACTGTTGCTGGGTGGACACCGGAACGCCAAGCGGCGGTAACCGGAATTTCAGCAGGCACGCTGCGGGAGCTCGTCGAGGCTTACACGGGTGCCAAAGCGGCGGCGCTGAATATGGCTACCGGAGTCAATCAAGGTCGTAGCGGCACGTTATGCTACTGGCTGTTGGAGGCCATCAGTCTGATATCGGGGAATTTCGATCGCAAAGGCGGCAATCTGATTGGCGAGGGCATTCTCGATTTCGCTGCACTGGCTAAAGATGACCCGCATCTAAAACTCGGTTATCACCGCGAGGACGATTTGCCCAATGTCAGTGGCCAGCAGGCTGCGGGCATGGTAGCCGATGATATTCTGCAAGGTCGGGTCAAGGTCATGATGGTGGAGGCTTCAAATCCGTTGCTGGCCTGTGGCAATCCCAATGGGCGGCTGGAAGAGGCTATGAGCAGGTTGGAGTTGCTAGTCACTGTAGACTGGTTCCGCAACGAAACTGGTAATCTGGCCCATTACATTCTACCCGCGACCACCTGGCTAGAACGCTCCGGTATGCCTTACGCGCTGCAATCCTTTTCGGCGTGTACACCGACGCCTTATCTCTATGCCTCGGGTCCGGTACTCGAACCGCCGCCAGGCGTACGCCACGAATGGTGGATCTATACGCGCCTGGCGGATAAGTTAGGCGTCACATTAATGGGCAACAAGCTGGTCAGCGGTTTCCTTAAACTGTCTGCGCGTATCGCTTACACTCGTTTTGGCGGCGGAATCAAAGTGCCGGAAATGTTGATGAGCGGTATGCTTAAAAAAGCTGGACAACCGAGCTTTAAGAAAATGCTGCGTGATCATCCCAACGGACTTCGCCTACCCGACAATGACGGCGACAATTTTCTCGGCACCGATAGGGTTCTCACCGATGACGGCCGGGTCGATCTAGCTCCCGCGCCCTTTGTCGAGACGTTTGATAACAAAGTAGAAACGCTATACCAGGAAGAGCTGAATATCCTCGGTAAGATGAAGCTAATCGGCAAGCGCGAAGTTCGACGCATGAACAGTTCCTCGGCCAACTCGCAGCGCCTGGTCAAAGACAAAACCAATTACGCGTATATCAGTCCCGAGGATGCCGCGCGCATCGATGTAAGAGATAGCACATTTGTTGATATTCAATCCAGCTGTGGAGAAATCACAATTCCCATACGAGTCACGGATGAGATGATGCCAGGCACCGTGGCGATTCCACAATGCTGGGGTCACCAAAAAGCAGATGGTTTGCCTCATGCTCAACAGCATCCCGGTGTAAACTCCAACCTATTGGCCGGCGACGGGCGAGATAATATCGAGTCTTTGTCTGGTATGTCGCATCTTTCGGGGATTATCGTGGATATTAAAAAGTCCACTATTAAGCCACAGAACAAGCCAGCACTAAGCTAATAATCAAGCAAATCACACCAGAAAGGTTTCGGCAAACCGTTCCAGGCGACACTTCTTATGGTCAATTGAGGATATGGTGGTTCTACCGTTCTCATCAAAGAAGTTGGTACCATTCACCATCGTGACACCGGCTGCGCCTAATCTTGCGTGAGTCTCCGGCCCCGGATTTTTAATTCCCGACCAGATATGAAATGATTTTCCATTGCTATCGCATTCCCTGCGAACGGCTTGCATTTTCTCTATCAGAGGATAGAGCTCTTCCTCAGTATGCGATACCGCCATCCAACCATCCTGACTCGATGCACGACGCATCGCAGCCGGTGAATATCCTCCCACCAGGATCGGCACCGGTTTACGCGTGCCAGGCGACATTTTAATCGGGTCAAAATCGTAGTACTTACCGTGATACTCGGTGAGCTCTCCGCTCATTAGGCAGCGTAGGATTTGCAGTGCTTCATCGGTGCGCTTACCGCGCGTGTGAAAGTCCTGCCCGACCATGTCAAATTCGGCTTTCTGCCAGCCCACACCAACGCCTAGCGTGACGCGATCCTGTGACAGGGCTGCCGCGCAGGAGATTGCCTTGGCGGCGCTGAATGGGTCACGCAAGGGAAGGATATAGATAGTGGATAAGAATTCCAGCTTGCTGGTAGCTTGGGCAAGAGCGGCGCTAAGCACCCAGGGATCCGGCCAGTGGGTATCAGGGTTCCATAGAATGTTGCCGTCGTCCTGATAAAGATACTGGTCAATCTGTACCTGTGTGGTCACCAAGTGATCGCCGTACGAAACCCCATGGAATCCCAATTGTTCACAGAACTGCGCCAATTCAACAATTTGGTCTAATTCAACGAATGCTAATGATTGCCAGAATTTCATGCGTTCTCCATTATTCTTCCGGGTAAGTCAGCAGGTGGTGCATCGCATCGCCAAGTGCGACGAATTCAGGTGTTAATTGACTTTTGCGAGTGCGGCCGCTGGGATTGAGTTCATCGGCAAAGCCGCGCAGGCTGGCAAACATCAGTCGTCGGGCAGAATGGCTGCGAACGGCAGTAATCGCTATATCTTTGAACAGCTGATCCCAGACGCGGGCGATTTCCTTTGCCCACTGATCCATCTGCCGAATACCGTCGACATTTGAATCCGGCGAATAACCAGCATTGCGCAATATCGCCACGCTAACCCGATACTCGGGTTTGCTAACCAGCGACCAGATGAGATTAATGAGCGCATCGATGCGTTGTCGCAAACCCGTCGTGCCAGGCTCAAAAGCCCCTAAGTGTGCAGCGAAGTCGGCGAAGTTGTGGTCAAGCACGGCTTGTAGCAGGCCGTCCTTATCGCCGAAGTGATACTGCAGAACCCCCCAGGAGACATCGGCTTGCGCGGCAATCCGGTTGGTGTGCGCCGCATGAAACCCGTCATGGTAGATACGATCGATGGCCGCCTGGATCACACGTGCTCTGGTGATTTCGCGTTTCTTTGGTTTGGTTGCTGCCTGAGCCATCTCTGCTGTCCCGATGAGTTAGGGCGTATTGTGTCAGAATTAAATATAGTTGCAACTATAAAAATGATAAGCTATTGTGTCACAAGATGCGGGCCGCTGTGGGGCCGTGTTTTAACGGGGAGAGTTTTACGTGTCTTTATGCAACCGGCAAGAACTAGAAGAAATGATGCGTCGTTGGTTGGCCGCCAACGACAAAGCTGAGCGCACGGGTGATTGGCGCGGTCTCGCCGACTGCTTTAGCGAGGCTTGTATCTACGGTTGGGAAACACCCAATGGCAAATATGAGTTTACCGGCCGAGAGGTCATCCGCGAGACCTGCGTGGGTGCGGCAATGGACCCCTACCAAGGCTGGACCTACCCCTACGACAAGATCGTTCTCGATGAGGAAAAGGGGGAGGTGTTTGCTACCTGGCACCAGGTACCGCCGGGCGCACCAAAACGTGAAGACGGCTCGGAAATGAAGGTGATTGGCGCAAGCTGGTTTAAGTACGGCGGCAATTATGAATGGTCGGAGCAGATGGATATGTACGATTATGGCAATATCGTCAGCCTGATCGAGGAATGCGTAGAAAAAGGTATTCTCGATAAAATGCCGCTAATGTCCAAAGACCAAATGGAATGAACCAATGAAGGCGACGGCTGTAGACCGGAAAAAGCCACCACCAATAGTCAGTGGCGCCAAGCCCACGGGCGGGCATATCGACGAGTTTTCACAAAATTTCTGCACCTTCCTCTCGCGTGCCCATGCGGAATGTGGAGAATTGGCGGAGTTCGATATGGCGGGGCAGGAAACTGTGCTGATGAGCGGCCCAGAAGCCCAGGAAGTCTTCTTCCGTTCGCCGGATGAGGTGCTGAGTCAGGCGTTGGCTTATCAGGTGATGGTGCCTGTATTCGGCCCCGGGGTTATCTTTGATGCACCGCCAGATCGCTGCAAAGTGCAGCTAAAAATCCAGGTTGATGCGCTGCGCTACCAGAATATGAAAAATTACGCGTCGGTCATTGCAAGAGAAGTGGAGGACTGGATTGCCGATTGGGGCGATGAAGGAGAGAAAGAGTTTTTGCATGAATTCCATCAGCTCACGCTGCACACAGCCACCCACTGCTTGTTGGGTGCAGACTTTCGCTACGGTATGACCGAGGAATTTTTTGAGCTTTATAAGCACCTCCAGGCCGGAGTGCAGGCTATCAGTTTTGTTGACCCATATATGCAGCAGCCTCTGTTCGCCAAGCGTGACGAAGCGCGGGCGAGATTGGAAGAAATTGTTTCTGAATTAATCACCCGGCGTAAGGCAGAGGGCAAAGAGCATGTTGACGCGCTGGAAACGTTCATGACCGGTACTTACCCTGACGGCAGCCACCTAAGCGATACGGAAGTCACGGGACTGATCATCGCCACTATGTTTGCCGGGCACCATACCAGCTCTGGCGCAGCGGCTGAGGCTTTGGTGGAGATGGCCAGACACCCTGAAAACGTTCAAGAACTATTTGCCGAACTCAATGAAATCTACCGCGATGGTGGCGAATTGAGTCACAACTCGATGCGCGAAATGCCCAAGCTTGAAGGCTTCATTCGTGAGGTACTGCGCCTGCACCCACCGCTAGTAGTGCTTATGCGGCGCGTGATGGAAGACATAGAATACAAAGACTACCTTATTCCCGCTGGCAAGACGGTCGCGGTCTCCATTTACGAATCCCATATGCATGAAGAATACTTTCCAGAGGCCTTGAAGTTCAATCCGCACCGGGAAGAACCAGAGCGGAAGTTCGCCTATATTCCCTTTGGGGGAGGTCGCCACAAGTGTGCCGGCAACGCATTTGCGATCCTGCAACTGAAAGCCATTTTCAGTGCGCTGTTGCAGCACTACGAATTTGAATTGGCCGGACCTGGTGTAGGGTACGTGGACGAGGTAGCAAATATGACAATAAAGCCCAAAGATCCCTGCGTTATCCGCTACAAGCGTCGAAGTTAATAGCTCGGTAACAGGAGCTTAGCTTGAAATGAGAGTCAAAGTCGATTTGGATTTATGCCAGGGCCATAGCGTCTGCCTGGGCGAGGCGCCGGAAATTTTTGACGTGGTAGAGGAGGGCAGCGGTTACCCGCTGGTGAAGGTGTTGTTGGAAGATCCGCCAGAGGCATTGCGCGAGAAGTTGCTAAGGGCAGTAAAGTACTGCCCGAATAACGTAATTTCTATTGTTGAGGACGCTTGAGATAAAAGTGACTAATGCGTTAACTTGGGTTGCAGATATAACAACTTGTCGTCTACCCCTAGCAGCATGGTAATTAATGCGGTACGCGTCCACATGCCATTGCGCTCCTGTCGCCAATACTTGGCACGAGGGTCCTTGTCAATTTCCGAATCTAACTCCTCACGCCGCGGCAGCGGATGCATTATCACCGCAGTATCTTTCAGGTAAGGCAAATGTTCGGCTTTTAAATGATACCGCTGGTAGGATTGTGTAGGCACTTCGGATTCAATCCCATACTCGTCTTGCACGCGTGTCATGTAGATAGCGTCCGCTTGAGTGGCGGCGCCTAGCAGGTCGTCTTCTTCACTAAAGTTAACGCCGTTTGTCGCTAAAAAATGGCGCAAGTCATCTTCGATGGCATACGCGGGCGGAGAAACGAATTTGATATGCACATCATTATAGTGAGCCAGCAGTTGGCTTAGTGACCGCACCGTACGACCGCGCTTTAAATCACCAACCATGCATATTGTTTTGCCGTCTATACTGCCCATGTCTTTAAAGCTGCGCTGCAAGGTATAGATGTCGAGCAATGCCTGTGTCGGGTGCTCGTCAGGCCCGCTGCCTGCATTGATTATTGGCACCGGGCGGTCGGTGGAGTCAAACAGCTCGGCGATACGGTTACACAACCCAGCGACGGGCGAGCGCATGATCACCAGATCGACATAGCTGGAAAAAGTTCGTAGCGTATCTTCTATCGACTCGCCCTTCCTTTCGGAGCTTGTGCTGCTGTCACGGATATCACTTCCGGTAATCCCCAAAATGTGGCAAGCCGATTGAAACGACAGAAATGTGCGCGTGGAAGGCTGGGTAAAATACAACATTGCGCGCCGATGGTTTAAAAGGTTTTGTAAAAACTGCGAACCTTCCTTGCTTTTGTCGATGCGGCGAATTCTGTTGGTTAACACATAGAGGTAATTTAGCAACGGGCGGTCGAACTGGTCCGCAGAAAGCACATGCCGGGGCGGCTTCGGGCGATTCTCTATGGTCATACGCTCCACATTTTCAGCTGAATTGTCGTGAACAAGTGTTTGTCTGTGATCTGAGTAGTCAATTATATGCATATTTCTTATAAATAGATGGCAAATTTATTGACTTAAGATATTGTGATTTGTTTACGATATGATTCGCGACATGTCAATGCCAACACATGTATCGAGTCCATTCCTGGATGACGTCGTCGACGCTGTGCGACGGCATAACGGCCTTAACGGCAAACAGGTTATTGCCTCGATTCGTCGTTTCGTTGATCCGACTAACCCCGTTCATGGACCCGGTGACGATGGTGCGATTGTGCAGATTGGTGATCAACATGTCGTCGCTTGCGGCGAGGCGATATCACCGCCGTTTGTTAGTGCCGATCCGTATGGCGCCGGCGTCGCGGCGGTACTAGCAAATGTCAACGATGTTGCTGCGATGGGTGGCGTGCCGCGCGGTATCATCAACACCATAGTTGGTCCACGCGAGGTCACGACCGAAGTGATGCGTGGCGTTAGTGATGCCACGCAGATGTACGACATACCGATCATCGGTGGTCACCTCACCGAACGCGACGGAGAGACATCGCTGTCGGCGTTCGCCATCGGCCACGCCGAACGGGTGTTAACGATGGCGAACATACGATCGGGGCAAACGCTGTTGTTTGCGTGTTCCCTTGCTGGCCAGATGCGGCCAGACTTTCCGTTCTTCACCTCGATCGAATGCCAACGAACAACGCTGGCTCGCGACGTTCGGCTGCTCGCCGAAGTCGCCGCAAGCGGTGCCGCCGTTGCAGCCAAGGACGTGTCGATGGCGGGATCGTTGGGCTCATTGTCGATGTTGCTTGAATTCAAGCGCTGCGGCGCCAACGTTGATATGCGTAAGCTTCCTATGCCAGCGAACACCGATCCGCTGCGCTGGTTGGTTTCGTTCCCCACATACGGCTTCTGGCTGACCGCTGTGCCTGAAACAGTCGCAGAGTGCTGCGCCGTGTTCGAATCCAAGGGTCTTGTTTGTGCTCGTGTTGGTGAGACGGTTGACGGTAGTGAACTGACGCTAATTGACGGTGACTGCCGCCGGGTGTTGCTTGATCTGAACGAAGAATCCGTTACCGGCCTATGGGCATGAATTAAGTGCAGCCACGTACCATGCGATCGGTCGACCCTTAAACAGGACAGAGAATTTCACTGCCGGCATCGATGGGGTCGTCAAGCGTCATAGAGTCGGGGCGGCGACCCCAGTTCGGCAGCGGGGCCATAGAGAGATCGAACACCATCGGCTGATGGGGAAGGCCAAGGTATGGGTACTCGCTGCCATTGCAGCGCCAGCATAGCTGCTCGAAGAATTTAACGTTGGCGACCTGCACGTTTGCCTCCATTATCTGGCCACCCTGTGCGGCTGCGGTCGCTGTGGCAAAGCGCACCAATTGAGCGCCCACAATTGATCTCCGGTGTTGTTTAAGCACCGCTAACCGGTCGCCCTTCCAGCGTCCATGGTCGTCTATTGGATAAAGCCTGACCGTTCCAGCGTAACTGTGGCCAGAAGCCGCCAACACGTGTACGACCTTCGCGTGATCGTCCCAACTATCAATGTCGGTAAAGACCAGGACGCCTTGCTCATTGACGAACACACGGTGCCGGATTATGAAATGAGCCGCCATCTCCTTCCGCCTGGCGCTCCAAACGGCAATCTCTGTGTCGGTCATAGTGATCTAACGGGAATTGTTGAACGCCGCTTGTTGTTGGGCCCCAATAATGTGGCAGCTTGTTCCATGGTGCCAACGACAGAACACGCCTGACAACGTGCGCAACCTGCCAATACTTTATCGGCGGTGATGCCGCGCTCAACGAGATAAGGCGCCACCAGGCGAGAGATGCGTTCGGTGTATTCACGAGGCGGCGGTGACACATCTGCCATAAGGCTTCCAGGTACGGGCCGTAAAGGAACGATGAAAGGGTAGACGCCAATGTCGATGGCCCGTTTGCAACCCGCAATCGTGAGTTCCGGATCTTCACCCATGCCGAGAATAACGTAAGTACTGACCTGACCTTCGCCGAAGCGTTTGACCGCATACTCCCAAGTTTTAAAGTAGCGCTCGATACCCGTGCGCGCCTTCGGCGGCGCAATGCGGGCCAAGACTGCGGGATCGAAAGTCTCGACGTGAATGCCCAGTGAATCGATGCCCAGATCGGCCACGCGATCAATGACCGAGTGGTTCAGCGGTGGCTCGAACTGCACTTCCACAGGTAGGCCCGAGGCTTCCTTCATTGCGTTACCGCAGCGAGCAATGTACAGCGCACCGCGGTCTGCTGCTAAGGTGGAACCAGTCGTGAGTGTGATGTCCACCGCGCCGTCGAGTTCGGCCGCCGCGACGGCTACCTCGGCCAGTTGCTCCGGACGCTTGACCTTTGTGGTGTTGCCAGATGCAAGCGATACCCCGATCCCGCAAAAGCGGCACTGATCATCGTTGCCCCAGTAGGCGCAGGTTTGCATCACGGTGCTGGCGAGTGAATCCAGATGCATCAACGCGAGCTTCCAATACGGCGTGCCGTCCGCGGTGTTCATGTCGTAGAACCGCGGCCGGTGTGCCGGCGTCGCTGCAGCAACCCGAACCCCATCACGGTAGATCCCGTGACCGACGTCTTCCGCTTCCAGCGTATAGGGACTGGCAGCGACATAAGCCGCGTCAACCGGTACAGTCACCGGAGTGCCCTCGACCCAAATCATCCCGGCATCGGACGGACCCGCGCCGCCTGGGCGCCGCTCAAATGCTGCCTTGATCTTGAGGCCTTGGGTTTGCAAGTCAAGGATCAGATCCGACAACCTCGCAGCCTCTTCGATGGTCTCGATCTTGCGGCGGGCTTCGCTAGTTGACGACACTCACTGTTCTCCTAGTGGTCGGTTCTGCGGCAATGAGCAGCGTGAGCTTTTGTATCAGGACCGATCATATTTGTCTACATAAAGAAAGGTGAAAACCGCCGCCGTGGCAATCACCGATCATCCGCGGACGAAGCCTTCGAGATGATCCGATTTCGAATAGTCTCGCGGTGAACGGCAAAGTCTTCTTGCCTGGCATGCTCCATCCAGTCTTCGATACCTGGAGTGGCATCAAGCAACTGGCCGCTCAATGGATCAAGCTGAATGACGGCCACAACATACCGGGGTTCACCATCACTAGGGTCAGGCTGAACCAACGCCATCACGGCAAGCCCAGACGCAACGTGCATATCGGTGGACCGATAAGGGTCGATCAACCCAGAATTGACGTTACCCGACTCGTCGAGCAACACCCACATGTCACCAGCCCGGCGTGCGGCTTCGATGCGCTCCTGCCGCGCCTGCCGATCGCTTTGTTCTCTGATTTCGCGTTCACGTAAGGCAAACGCTGCGCCCGCAACCTGTTCCCGTGGCAGTCCGCTCGCCGCAAGGCCATGCGCAGATACAGCGGCCATAAGCAGCTCATCTGCCGTCGGCCATGTGGTTAGCAGCTGTTCTATCGATGTCACACTGCGCATTTCATCGGCCAGTGCGCGAACAGCAACGATGACCCGTTGGTAGCGGACCGAGTCCGAGACCGCCATCGGGTATAACTGCCGTTCGCAATCCGCCCACAACGCACGTGCTGCCTCGATGCTGAATCCGCCGTCAACCATTGTGTACCTCTTGTTGTTGCCTGCAGCCAATGCGCATATGCATTATGTGTCTACGATACGACATATTTTGTTTCTGATCCGATACGATTTCCATTATAATGGATTATACTCGTCGCGTGCTGGCTGGCGCAGCCGCTGCCGCCGAATCGACAAGCCTATCACGACAAACGTAATCAGAGGAGCGAGCGTGGCCAAGATCGCAGTCGTCGCACTCGGTGGAAACGCACTTACCCGGGAGGGCCAAAGAGGCACCCAGGACGAGCAGTACGTGAATGCAACTGCGATGGCGCGTTCCGTGCGGTCGCTGATCCGCCAAGGCTGGCGAATCATCATCGTGCATGGGAACGGCCCACAGGTCGGTAATCTTTCTATACAGCACGAAGAAGGTGCCCGTTTGGTGCCTGCTCAGCCGCTGTTCGCGCTAGGAGCAATGACACAAGGCGCATTGGGTAGCTTGATCTGCCTTGTGCTCCATGAGGTGTGCGGCGCCGAGATCCCAGGAGTTGTCTCGGTTATCACGCACGTTGTCGTCGACCCTCACGACCCCGCATTCAGCAAGCCAACCAAGCCGATCGGACCGTTCTTTACCGAATGTGAAATGCGCGAGCTCGTCGCGGCCCGCGGCTGGGTCATGGTTCCCGACTCCGGTCGTGGTTACCGGCGGGTCGTCGCCTCCCCACAACCACATGCCACGCTTGAGGCCGATGCGATTGCTAACTTGATCGACTCCGGGCACATCGTAGTAGCCGCGGGTGGCGGTGGTATTCCGGTCATGCGTGATGGTGATGCCTACCGTGGTATCGATGCAGTTATTGACAAAGACTTCGCCGCCGAGCGAATCGCCGATTCGGCCAACGCCGAAGCACTGGCGTTGGTGACTGGCATTTCCACGGTTCGGCTTGACTTCGGCAGCGCAAGCGAGCGGCCGGTCGAAGAGCTTACCGTCAGCGAAGCTGAACAGCACCTGTCCGAAGGTCAGTTCCCGCCGGGAAGCATGGGACCTAAGATGGCCGCAGCTATCAAATTCGTCGACGGGCAAACAGCGCTAGGGTATGACCGGGTGGCGGCGATCACGACGCCTGAGCTTATCTACGGCACCCTCGACATTTCCCGTAGCGTTATCGAGGGTGGCCGCGGAACTCGCATCGTTAGCAATCCAATCGACTCTCCTTCTTCCAGCAAAGAAACCATTCGATGACTCACCTCCTCAAGGTATGCCCGAACGCCTATAAAGACAGCATTCGTCTGCTCGAAGCCACTCGTGCCGTCCTCGCCACTCCTGGAGTAGAGTGGGGTTGGGCGCTTATGGCGACTCCCGCCAACGTGGCAACCTTGGCCGAGGAGGGTTTCGCCACCGGCATTGAAAAGGCCGGCGCCAACGATCTGATCTTCGCGGTTCGCGCTGCGGACGAAGCGTCTGCCAATGTCGCGATATCGACCGCCACAGAAGCGCTATTCGGCGCTACGGCCAGCGCCGTGGCCCAAGATCAGCGCACCGCACTGGATTTGCGCGCTGCCGTCGAGGAAGACCCTGCCGCCAATGTCGCGATCATTGCGGTGCCCGGCCCTTATGCCGCGCTAGAGGCGCACAAGGCATTGACCGCCGGCCTTCACGTGTTGCTGTTCAGCGACAACGTTCCGCTGGAGGACGAGATCGTGCTCAAGCGGCGCGCGCAGGAACTAGGACAGCTGGTAATGGGCCCTGGCGCCGGCACGGCGATGCTCGCGGGCACCGGCTTGGCGTTCGCCAATCGCGTCGCTTCTGGCTCGGTGGGCGTCGTGGCTGCAGCCGGCACCGGCGCGCAAGAAGTGATGAGCTTGCTCGATCGATGGGGTGTTGGCATCTCGCATGTCATCGGCGTTGGCGGGCGTGACCTGTCGCCGGAGGTCGGTGGCTTGATGGCCGAATCGGCCATCCGCGCACTCGATGCCGACGCAGGAATCGACACCATCCTACTCGTTTCCAAACCCCCGTCGCCCGACGTTGCCGCGCGTCTCCTAAACCTGCCGAACAAGCCGATGGTGGCGGCGTTGATTGGCCTGCGCGAACAACTGCAACCCCCTGCCAATGTCACCGTCTGCAACACTTTGGAGCAGGGTGCGTCATTCACACTCTCCGTACTCGAGAAGACCATGCCGGATGTCATCGGCGACCTGGCCAACGAGCTCGCCGACGTTGTCACCGCGCTGGTGCCCTCTCGAGCGCGGCTTGTTGGCCTGTTCAGCGGCGGGACCTTGTGCTATGAAGCAATGACCATTGCTAGCCAACACATCGGCCCGATTTACTCCAACACGCCTCTGGAACACAGTTGGAAAGTCGACGCTGCTCCCGCCAGTGGCCACGTCTGCTTAGATCTCGGCGAAGAGGAATACACCGATGGACGTCCCCATCCGATGATCGACATTGAGGCTCGGATAGGGCAACTACGCAGCCAGACACAAGATCCGACAGTCGCGGCAGTGTTGCTCGACGTTGTTATCGGTGACGGTGCTCACCCCGATCCGGCAAGTGCGCTCGCTCCCGTGGCAGCCGAGGTCGTGCGCTCTGGTGCAGCCGTGGTTGTCTACGTTTTAGGCACCGAAAGAGATCCGCAGGGCTTTGTTGCGCAGCGTGCAGCTTTCCAGAGCGCCGGTTGTATCGTTACCGAGACGGCGGCACGAGCCGCGCTCGCGGCTGCGGCATTGGTGTTGCGCGATCCCGCCCTCGTGATGGCTGATCTCAGCGACTCTTCTCTAGTAGCCGTCACATGACGAAAAGGTTCGCATGACCTCATCATTCGATTGCCCGAACTTGGGTACAGCTTCTCCGCGTGTTGCTTTGACTACCTATTCGGTTAAGCCGCGCGGTGGCGTCGTGCACACGCTCGAGCTTGCCGAAGCACTGCAAGCTGCCGGCGTCGCCGTCACCATAATCGCGATGGGCGAGCCAGGCGCAGGTTTTTTCAGAAGCGTCAGCGTTCCCATACGGATAATCGAAGCGCCGCCGTGGTTAGACAGTTTAGAACAGCGGGTATTCAGCTGGATAGGTGCGATGACGGCTGGGCTGGAATCGATGCGCGACGACTTCGACATCGTCCACAGTCAGGACTGCATCTCTGCCCGCGCAGCGGCCAGAGTGCGTGATGCCGGCGCTCACTTCAAACTCGTTCGAACCGTTCATCACGTAGACGACTTCAAAACGCAAGCCCTCATCGACTGTCAACGCAACGCCATTGTTGAGCCAGACAAAGTGCTTGTGGTCAGCAGACTTTGGCAACAGCGCCTCAGCGCGGAGTATGGGGTGCAGGCCTCGATCGTGACCAACGGGGTCCGAGCTGAGCGGTTCGCTGGGACACCGAAAAGCGAACGAAGGGCGGTACTGAGGCGGCGGGTTGGCGCGGGGAATCGCTTCCTTTATCTCACTATTGGCGGCATCGAGCCGCGCAAGGGCAGCCGCTTCCTCATAGAGGCGCTCGCCATGCTTAAAGCAAACAGGCATGATGCACCTGCATTGGCGGTCATCGGTGGCCACTCGTTCCAGGATTACAAAGAATATCGCGACGAAGTGTTGGCGTCGCTACCCAAGCTAGGCCTCGAACTCGGCAAGGACGTCATCCTGTTAGGCACAGTCCCAGAGCAGGAACTTCCGGGTTGGTTTGCCGCCGCCGATGGCTTTGTGTTTCCGTCGGTTAACGAGGGCTGGGGGCTTGTGATACTGGAAGCTGCAAGCGCAAGACTGCCAGTAGTGGCGTCGGATATCGACGTGTTCCGAGAGTTTCTCGTTGACGATAGCGATGCGATCCTGACGAAAGCTGCGGAGCCTCATTCTCTCGCCCAGGGAATGGCGCGATTAATCGACGAGCCAGAGACCGCGGTGCGGCTCAGCGACAACGGACCTAGATTGGCGGCCCGCTACCCGTGGAGCGCCACAGCGGCACAGCACATAGCGATCTATGGCACAATCGCAACCTGTCAATCAACTCTTACATGACACTAGGAGATACCATGCAGACGACCTCCATAAAATCTCACCCGCTGCCCAAGTTGCGCAGTTATGCCATCGTGAGTTCGCTGATCGGCGCCATGTTGCTTGGCGTTGTCATCATTTTCGCAACTGGCTTCACTGAAACGAGCGTCGCGCACAACGCGGCCCATGACATGCGGCATGCGAATGCCTTTCCCTGCCATTAGGTGACCTTCCCAAGCGGTGCGACTGCCTAGCAAAGACCCGTCGCACTGGAGCATTTGGTACCTAATTCCATAGGGAGAACGTCATGTTGTTTACACGCCTATTGTTGTGCGCGCTACTCGTCGGGCTATGCGCCGGACTAGCCAATAGTGCCGTCCAGCGTCTGCAGGTCGTGCCTATTATCGCCGCGGCCGAGGCAATCGAGTCAAAGCCACTGCCCGCAGTAGCGCATGCGCACGAGCCAGACGCAGCAAATCATTCACGTGATGAAAGCACGTGGCAGCCGCAAGCCGGCTTCGAGCGCACTTTCTGGACTGTCGTGGCAAACATACTCGGCGCAACCGGCTATGCGTTGTTGCTGATCCCGGCTTTGGCATGGCGGGACTGGCAAACTGGCAACAAAGCAGCAACGCTGCGCGGCGGGTTAGTTTGGGGGCTCGCCGGTTGGTTTTGCCTGTTCGTCTGGCCGGCATTGGGTCTGCGTCCAGAGCTGCCGGGCGAGGCTGCGGCGGCAATCCATCTACGCCAGGCGTGGTGGCTGTTGGCAGTGGTTTGCGCGGCCGGCGGTCTAGCACTGTTGACCCTGGCGAAGAGGCAATGGCGTTGGCTTGGGTTGCCACTGCTGGCAATGCCACTGCTAGTGGGAGCACCCCACGCAGATGGTCCGGCCTTCGCCCACCACGCCGTGCAGTTGCAACAATTGAAAGCGCAATTCGTCGTTGCCACCGCGATTGCAAGTGCAGTGCATTGGTTGGTGCTTGGTGCCGTTGCGGCGCTGGCTATTCGACGTTGGCTTCGGCCGGTGCTTGTTGACAGGTTGTCGCCCCAACGCAGCGCGTAAGCTGATACACCATAATTGTGTTTGACTAGTGGTGTTGGCATCGTTGACAAACCTCAAAATGGGCATTTACAATACGATACGAGTATTTCCAATGAGATACGCACATCTATCGGACTAGGAGTTTACTCTTGAAAATTGTCGTGATCGGTGGAGGGGGTGCCGGTATAGGGGTAGCGGGCGCCGCGCTAGGAACTGACCCATCAGCTGAAGTGGTGGTGTATACAGAGTTCGACGACGTCGCCTACAGTCCGTGCGGTATCCCATTCGTTCATGGCAAGGAAATATCATCCTTCGAGACTCTCTTTCTTGCAACAAAAGAGCACTATGCCGAACAGGGACTCGACATCCGCTACGGGACAACTGTCGAGTCCATCGACACTAAGCAACACAAAATCATGGTACGCGAGGAAGGCGAGGTCAGCTACGACCGGCTGGTCATAGCAACCGGCTGGAACTACGAAGATCCAGGGGTCGAGGGCGGCGATCTGGAAGGCATCTATCGGGTTAAGAACATCCGCAGTGCTGCGGATTGGGACGTATATCTAGACACCGTCAAAGAGGCGGTGGTAGTCGAGTGCGGTCTTATCGCCGTGGAAATGGTAACTGCGCTGGTTCATCGGGGAATCAAGACAACAGTTGTCGATCCAGGCCCGTGGCCGATCGCGGAGGTAATCGATCCTGACATGATTGAACCGGTAACCAAAGACTGGGCCGATGCGGGCGTTACAACGATGTGGGGAGAAAACGTGACCGGCTTCGGCGGCACGGACAAGCTCACCCATGTCGACACAACCGCCGGCAAGATCCCGGCGCAGCTTGCGGTCATTGGCACCCGCAAGGTGCCGAACAACGCGCTGGCGCAAGCCGCAGGTATCGATCTCGGCAGCACGGGCGGCATTGTTGTCGACGCTCGCATGCGAACCTCGGCTCCCGACGTGTTCGCGGCCGGCGATTGTGCCGAGATCCCACATGGAGTGACCAACCTTCCACTGCAAGGGCTATCGGGTAGCCACGCCTACGCCCAGGGCAAGACTGCAGGAATCACCGCCGCCGGCGGTGATCGTGAATATCAGCCCGTCTATGTACCGTGGGCGATGCTGGCAGGCGAATGGATGATTGGCGGCATCTCGTTCGGCGAAACAACGGCCACCGCGGTAGGCGTGAAGTTTGTTAGCGGTGCAACAACAGGTATCACCAGGGCACGCTACTACCCCGGAGTGAAACCAATCACCGTCAAGCTGCTGGCCGACCCAAAAACGCGTTGCCTGATCGGTGCCCAAATGATTGGTGGCGAGGGCATCAAAGAGCGCGCAGACTTCCTCGGTGTTGCTATCCGCGCTGGCATCACCATTGATGAGCTGGCCAGCATGGAGAATGTATACTCCCCGGCAATTGGTGCTCTCAACGAACCGATCGCAATTGCTGCGCAAGCGGTACAGCGCAATTTTTAGGGGCAATGACATGTCGTTTAAGGCTTGGATTCGATCGAACTCAGAGTATTACCTCTTGTGCGAGGCACAAGATAAGGTGGCTCGGGAAAAGGGGTTTAACCGACCCAGCCGACCGCGTGGCCTGAAGGATCGTTTTTGGAGGCAGGTGTTTGTGCCTGTCTATCACTCGTTACCATGGGAGGTGCGGCGAACCGTGATGCACGCGCTTCCCGGTAGCCATCAGCAAGCGTGGCCTAAACGTAAGCCGCGCTCTCCGACACCGTAACGAAAGAGTTTTGTCGGGAAGAATTCCCGGTAATCACTGTCGCACAACCACTGAGGAGAAAAAAATGCCCAAAACAAATAACATCACTGCACCGAAGGACGGCGACGTCCTCTTTAACGTTGAAGAAAAGGTTTTCCCCGACCACAAAGCTGAAAAGGGCGACAAGGCGTACATTTTCATGCACACCGTGCCATTCGAAGGCTCGGTCGGGCTCGTGAATATGCTCACCGCCACGCGACTGGTGCGCAAGGGTTTCGATGTGCACTTCGTTCTCTTCGGTCCTGGCGTTTTGATGGCTGCGGCTACCCGCGGCTATCCGGCCGTAGGCAACGAGGGCTTCCCCGGCAACCTCGGCTACAACAAGCAGTTGAAGACGCTGATGGATGAGGGAGCAACCGTATACGCTTGCCGATTTGCCATGGGCGCGCTGTATGGCATGCGGGAAGACGACCTCATCGAAGGCGTCAAGGCATTCAATCCGCTAGACGTGCTGGATGCTAATATTCAGGCGTGGAAGGACCGCGCACTCGTGTTGGCCACCTGGACCGTGTGATGCAATCTAATTGATCTACCGTGGGCTCGCCACTGTGCGCCCACGGCAGTTGTTCGCTGGTAGAATGAATTTTACTCCCGTTGCCATTCGGGCCATGCTGCTGCGGCTAGCCCCAAGCCGGCGAGCATAGCGCTGCCCGACGAGCCGCCGATCGATGCAACCGTTTTGACGGCGTCTCCGAATGAATCGTTCGCCATTTCGACGCCTGACACGAGCTGGCTGGCGGTGTCAATCACATCGTGAACGGGTTGGATGCTTTGACCCGCGGCCGCCCAGGTAAGAAAACAGCGACTCAGATCGGAAGTTGCTGCGCGCAGCGCTACGTCAGCTGGAACGTCAGATAACGGGTCGGCCCAACGCGCGAATAACACGAGCCCGGCGAGCACGTCATCTCCCGTAGGCGTGAGCCCCTCTCCCAAACCCTCCAGTAGCTTCCTTGCTGCATGTAGATCAGCGTGCTCGACGGCGAGCCGGACGGCCATCCAGACGTGTTCCACATCTTTGGGCACGGCATCGCAACGATCGAGGCGAGCAAGGGTCGGCGCAAGCGCGCGGAGATGCCGCGGGGGTGGTTGCGTCGGCCTATAGCAAACGGCGTGAGCTAGCTTGATCGTGCACGAGTCTACCCACAGTCGATCGGGTTCGAGGCGCACGATAGCCTGGTCCATCGCCGGTGGTGGTGCTGCCTCTAGTACAAGGTGAATCGGCCCTGCAGGAATGTTCGGGCCGCCCACGGCGAACAGTGTCTCGGCCGCGCCAACATAGAAGCCCGAGTCAAACGCTCCAACAACATGGCCGATGCCATGTCCGGGCATACTTGCCGACTGGCAAGCTAGCGCGACGCCATCGCCAATCGAAGTTGCTGACAGCAATCGATGGGCGGCGGAGGGGTTAACTGATCCGTCGGTCAAGGTCCAGCATCGCGTCTCTGAAGCAATCGATAGGTGCCCATGCGACACCTGCTCCGACCTGTCCAGTGCCTGCGCTTGCATGGATGATGCCGGTGTTCACTGCCGGTGTGATTGAAAGCTCGATCACCCTGCGCACGTCTACCCCTAAAGGCGTGCCGACATTGTCGATTATCGGTAGTCGAAACCTTGCGCTTTGCCCCGCGCAAATCCGCTGCATGCTGCGCGTTGCTGCTATTGCGTCAGCCATGCGACCACCGAGGAAGCCAGCGACCGCCGGGGAATTGGCGGCTGCCGGCCCTCCCAGACCGATGAGCTCCAGCACGGCGCTGTCGCCGATGTCGGGGGCGCTCGTCTCGGGACCGAAGTCGGGGTAGTACAACGCGTCCTGGATCGGCGGTGATTCGGTAATGAACCAGCGGCTCTCCGCACTGGGCAACCGGATACCGTAGGTAGCACCGTTTCTCGACATCGTAGTGACAATACTCGACTGCTCAACCGACGCCGCCGAGTCGACCAGCGATTTGGCGGCCGCCATGACAATATTGAGGAACATGAGGTGGTTGCCGCTAAGGAACGTGGCTACCTCAGGCGCCGTAGCATACGAACTGCGCACCAGGAATGGGAGTAGATCACGCAACAACAGATTCGTGGTCGCCTGCACGCGCATGTGAACATCATCTCCCATCGGCACGCCCTGCGCTGCCAGGGCAAGGATGTCGACGTCGCCCTTGCTGGTGATAGCCTCCGCAAGCACTGGGGCTACACTATCGCGAATAAATCGGAGTCGTGCGATTGCCTCATCGTTGTCAACGCCAAACCACTGGGCGGCACCGCCGCCCTGATTGATGCCGGAGTAGGCAACCGTACCTCCGATGGCATTTTCCACTACGTAGACCGGTGCCGATGGCCCGATAGATGTAGCCATCGGCAGCACAGTCGAATGCTCATTCGCTGGTCGCAATTCGACCTCTCCGCTGGTGACCAGGCGCTCTGCGCTCTGCGTGTCTTTTGCCCAGCCTTCGCAGACGATCGCAGCCTTGATGGAGCGTTGTAGAGGGTCACACATGTCGATCCACGCGATCGCCGGCCCGCAGTGAAGGACGCTGCGTTCGCCCATACCAGGTATTACCGAACCGGCCTGGTCGATGGTCTTGAGCATTGGTACGCCGTTATTCAGACGGCTGACGACCTCGGCATTCGCGCGATCGATCTTAGCGGACTTCGGCCCCAGCAACCGCGACAGCGCAGCCACCACCTCGGGCTCCCCACCACCGGGTATGCGCCAATCGACTCCAATGACCGATGCACCTTGGTCCCGGATCGACGCCTCGAACAGCGGCAGACCGATATTCACGACGTTGGCAACCTTGGGGAGCTTAACGATTGGATGGGATGGCATCAAAGTCCTTCAACGACGACTACCGGGTATTTCCCACCAGACGCGAGGAGTTCCCGATCAGAATGTGACGTTTACTATACTACACGTTCTCAACTGAAACCATGACAGTAAGTTGTGCAACCTTTAGCCTTTGCGCAGCGCAACCCAAATCAGTTCTGCCGGCGTTTTGGTGGTATTTTCCCAATGATGTGGTATGTCACCGCTGAAGTGCAAGGAGTCACCAGCCTTTAATATGTAGTCTTGATTGCCGACTTGAAAAAGCACCTCGCCAGAAGTTACGTACACTATTTCTTCACCCGCGTGCTTAAGCAGCTTACGGCCACTCGTAGCGCCGGGAGCCATGTGAGCAACCGCTGCAGCCGCATTAAACTGTCGATACGAACCGGTAATACCTGCCAGGCCAAGGCCTTTATGCGGCGTATAAACGGTACGACGTTCGTCGGCACTTGTGAAATGAATGGGCTCGGGATCAGAGTCATCCTCTTGGACAAAATAGCTAACCGGAACACCAAGGGCGCTGCTGAGCTTCAGAACGGTTGTGATGGTGGGCACCATGTCACTTCGTTCCATCTTGTGAATGGAGGCTGCCGAGACGTCGCTTTTGGCAGCCAGTTGTTGCAGAGATAGTCCTTGAGCCCGGCGAAGCCCGGCAATTTTCTGGCCAATTTTGCTGACGATTTCCTTTACTTGTGAAGAGGCGTCCATGGGTATATCCGCAGCATCGTCGGTCGATTTAGTGATCTTTTTCGCAGCCAACAGGTCCTCCAGGACGGGAAATTACAGTTAATATAGTGTACACCACAACCGCATTCGTCGGCGACGAAGTCGTCAGTCAAGACCGCCTAAGCTGGGTCGGTATCTAATCGCCTAGCCGTCTCCAAGGTGTATCGGATACGATCTTGTCACAACAGTGCAAATGTCATGCTTAAGTTTTGCATGCCCCGGAACACGCAAATCGAAGCTCTTCAAGGGCACGTTGTAAGCTTGAATCGACGCGACAACTCAGGTACGATACGACACATATGTGTCGTATAGTTGACGATGGTCGGCATCAGTCAAGAGTCAAGAGACTACAGGTATACCGCAACTGGGGTAGCGTATGGACGGAATACACGACATGGGCGGCAAGCAGGGTTGGGGAACCGTCCAGATCGAAGCTGACGAACCAGTGTTCGCTGAGCCATGGGAAGCGCGCTCGTTCGCGCTCGCACTCGCCTCTATGGGGGTCTCTGGAACCAACCTTGATGCCTTCCGTCATGGTCTGGAACGATTGCACCCGCTCGACTATCTGGGGGAGGGTTATTATGGTCGTTGGCTGTGCACCGCTGAGCTGCTGTGTGTTGACAGTGGCGTGCTCGCTCCCGGTGCCGTGGAGGCCAGGGCTAGGCGCCTACGAGGCGAGGACGTTGAGGAGCCGGCCGATGTGGAAGTCAATAAACCGCAGTACGAAAGAGGCGGCGCCGGCTCGCTGCGAGAGGTTGAGGCTACGCCTGCTTTCAGTGTCGGCCAGTCGATACGCGCAAAAACCTTTCTTAAGCCGGGGCACACGCGTCTTCCTGCGTATGTTCGCGGTCATGTCGGCGTGATCAGCGCGATAAGACCAGCCGCCGTGCTACCCGACAGCACGGCGCACTTCGTTGGCGAAGACGCGCAGCATGTATACACCGTCGAGTTCACGTCAGCAGAGCTCTGGGGCGAAGGCGCGGAAACTGCAACGCTGTATATCGACATGTTTGAGAGCTATATCGAGGAGGCAGCATGACCGCACAACCCCATCCCGACGATCGACCATCACCGCAATTGCGTAGCGAAGCGCTAGAGGCTTTGCTTACTGAGCGCGGATTGGTCAAAGCGGACGTGCTGGATGGCTTCATCAGCCGTTACGTCAACGACGTTGGACCGATGAACGGTGCCCAGGTAGTTGCGAAAGCGTGGGTCGATGCCGATTATCGTGAGCGTCTGCTCGCCAACGGTAAGGATGCAGTCGCCGAACTTGGATTCAGCGGCCCGCAAGGCGAACATATTGTGGTCGTCGAGAACACACCAACGGTGCACAATGTGGTGGTGTGCACCTTGTGTTCGTGTTATCCGTGGCCGTTACTCGGCCTTCCACCCAACTGGTATAAGGATCCAGCGTATCGATCACGGATTGTTCGTGAACCGCGTACGTTGCTGGCAGAGATGGGACTGACGCTCGCACCCGACGTCAACATCCAAGTCTGGGACTCCAGCGCTGAGAATCGCTATTTCGTTCTGCCGATGAGACCCGACGGAACAGAAGGGCTGTCCGAAAGTGAACTCGCCTCACTCGTCAAGCGCGACGCCATGGTTGGCGTCGCCGTCGTCACCGCAGCGTAATCCTATGAGTGGCATCGATGATCTGAGCCTCGATCCTAAAACGTCGTTACCACGATCTAACGGCGAACTGGTGTTCGAGGAACCCTGGGAGAGCCGGGCATTCGGGATGGCGGCAGCCCTCGCCGACGCAGGCGCGTTCGACTGGAGAGATTTTCAAACAGGCCTCATTGCCGCCATTGCTGCCCGGGAGGACGAAGAGGTGACGAGTGGTGGTGAATCGGTCTATTGCTATTACGAGCGCTGGCTTGCTGCCCTCGAATCGCTGGTCGTTGCAAAAGGATTGGTTGCGACACAGGATATCGATGACCGCGTGGAGGAATTTAGCCGGCGCCCGGCGGGTCATGACCATGACCATCATCACGAACATGGCGACGGTCACACGCACGCTCATTGAGACCCCATTGAGCGGAGGACACATTACGCTCCGCACTAAAGCGCACGAACCTAGGGGGTCAGGATATGGCTGACGGCGAAGTACTGAGGGTCGACAAGCTCAGGCAGCAACAGAATCTAGTGCCACTGCCTTACCGCCGCGTCAGTTATCAGCCCTATGACGGTGCGATGACCGAATCCGCGATCCGCGAGCACTTGATGGCGCGTGAAATCTATCGACGCACCGATATTGTGGTGTTGCATGCAGCAAACGGCGAGCACGCAGTGGCCGCGATCCAACGTGTGGCAAGTGAAGGATTGTTTACACGTGCTGAGGCAATCGAAATACTTGCTTTAACCGATGCTTGCGTGTTCATTGAGGACAGTGAAACCGATACGGCGAACCGATCTGCACTGGCCAAGGCCGCTCGCGCGCACAATGTTAGCGCCGATCAAACAGCTATTGTGCAAGGGCTTTTCGATCACATCAACATCATTCACCGCCCGAACCCGCTACTGCTGCGGGTGGTCGAGGTTGCACCACCCGAACCACCAAAACTCTATCAAATGGCGGAGCACGTTTTGAGCTATGCGGATTTGCCACCAATGTGTTTGCAACTCGAACTCATTGAGTTGCGCAGCCTCTGTGCGTCGCTGCAGCCTAAAGCCTACTTGGTGCCTTGCCGTTCTGGTGGCCTGGATGATCTTAATGCGCCGGTTTACTTCCTGGACGAACGACCGGCAGAGCGCCAGGACTGGACCTTGATAGGCTGCGAGAGAAGCCTGCAGTTTCATCGCCATTACTACGGCGACGAACCACCACGAGTAGAAATATGCCCGCGTCAGATGACCGGAGTGCCGGATCGTCCGACCTTGCTCAAGTGTTGTCTATTGGAATTCGGTATCGAACACGAGGATGATCTCGCCGTCGTGCCCTGGGGAGCGGATTTGGCTATGGTCGAAGACGCTTTGCGACGTGTGTCTGCCGGAGTCGACTATGGGTAAACTCGCGTGGGAACCAGTCGTCACCGGGCTGCTCAATTCACGGACAAATAAGGCGCGCAAAACTGGTCTTACGATGGTGATCGACAATGGGCTTGGGCTTGCGGCGACTGCTGATGTGCTCGCGATGAGTGGCCACCTGATCGATCTGTGGAAGTTTGGCGTTGGCACCTCGGCGTTTGTGCAGCGGGAGACGCTCGAGAAAAAGATTGCGCTATTAAAGCAGCACGATGTAACGGCTTTTCCCGGCGGCACCTTACTGGAGGTCGCACTGTTGGAACACCATTCCCGGGTTTACCTACGCCACGCAAAAGAGTTGGGTTTCAGCGCAGTGGAAATATCAGATGGCACGATACCGGTACCGAGATTCCGGCGTAAGAGAATCATCAAGGGTGCGCTCGACGCCGGGTTAATAGCGATTACCGAGGTCGGTAAAAAGGATCCAAAACACCAACCCACGCTGGATTGCATCGCCGAGGAGGCACTAGCGGATCTGGAATGGGGTGCGACCTGGGTAATTATCGAGGGGCGCGAATCGGGCAAAGGCGTGGGGGTGTATGACGAGAACGGCAAGGTCGAAGAAGCGGCCGTGGCTCGGCTCACTGAGTTGATGGGGCCAAGAGTCGTTGATCTGATTTGGGAAGCGCCGCTCAAGCTACAGCAGACATTCTTGATCGAGCGTTTCGGACCCAATGTGAGTTTAGGCAATATCCACGCAGATCAGGTGTTGGCTCTTGAAGCATTACGAAGCGGACTGCGCTTCGAAACACTGCATACAATTTCCGATGATCTGGTCCGCAGCGGTCGCTGGGACCCGAATGAGATTGAGCGTGGGTGAATCAGGAGACACTTCTGACTCGGGTTCGAATCCCATTGCCCTCGAAGTAGGAGCACGGCTTGAGCGGGGCCCATCAAAACAACTCATAGAGACAGCATTCGCCAATGACCTTGCAGTTCAACTCAGCCTGACTAGCGCGATCAGCCTGGCGGACCTGGCTCATACACTCTGTGCAATTAACAGCGGCAGTATTCCAATAGACCCAGGTACAGAACTCGTTCGCGCACTACTCGAACTCCACGAGCAACCTTCTAGCTTCAAACCGGTCCCCGCGGAAGGTGATCTATACACGAATCGTGAAGCCTGGCTGGGGAAACGCACACGCGCAGTAGACTGGCTTGGTTGCGGCCGAGCGCGCCGTGAGGCCACCACCGCGGCATACCTATTAAACACGCGTTCCGGTTTGCTCTCACTGGCCGCGGCACTGATCGAATTGGCCAACGGTGCAACCGCAGCCGCCGCTAAACATCGCGCCGCTTTGATGCCAGACTACACCTATTTGCAGACAGCGCAGCCGACGAGCTTCGGGCATTATTTGCTTGGTTTTGTCTATCCAATGTTACGTGACCTGGACCGGCTGCGTGCTGCGTTTACTAGGGTGAATGCCAGCCCGCTGGGCTGTGGCAGCACCAACGGTTCTCGTTTCGCGTTTGAGCGTGACCTCGCCGCGAACGCGTTGGGTTTTGACTCAGTGTCAATGCATGCACGCGATGCGATGTGGCAAGCGGATGTTCCGATCGAGCTAGCGGCACTGCTTTCGGCCAGCGTTATCAACGTCGACCGTTTAGCTGAGGATCTTCAGGTGTTTGCAACCCAGGAATTTAGCCTGGTCGAGCTTTGTGATTCCCATTCGCGTGCCAGTAAAATCATGCCGCAAAAGAAAAACCCTTTCGCATTAACACACATCCGTGGCGTCGCCAACGAGATCATCGGCACGGCGACCAGCCTGTCAGCGTGCGCCAGATCGCCATCCGGACAACCCGACAACCGGTTCATGGTCTACGGCCAGCTGCCAACGGCGATCGATCGTGTAACCGGCACGCTGTATCTGATGCGCGACGTGCTGCTTGAGCTACGCTTCGATGCAGAGCGCGGATCACAGCTAGTGACACCGGCAACGCTGGCTACCGATCTTGCAGAGACTTTGGTGATTGAGACCGGTCTTGCGCCCAGGTCGGCGCACCGCCTGGTGGGGCATCTAGTAAGAGAGCACGGAGGGGGGCTCACCGGTCTGACAACGGCAGATATCACCGGTGCGGCGCAACGTTTGTTCGGACACCCGACCACCATAAGCTCCCAGAGTCTACAGGCGGCATTGGACCCACGCCGCGCGCTTGCAGCCAGAGAGACTCCGGGTGGCGCGGGTTCGCATGCCATGACCGTGATGCTAGATCAGTGTGTGGCTAGCCTTAAGTCGCATAGCGAATGGCACGCCGCAACGCGTGCGCGACTGGATGATAGCGAAACGCTTTTGCTTGAGCGCGCCAAGGCGTTGGTGGCCACATCATGAGCGTACACATCATTGACTCAACCGTTTTTGCAAGCGCCTGGGGCACCCCAGAGCTGAGAGCCTTATTCGATGAAAAAACCCGTGTGCAAGGCTGGCTCGAATTACTTGTAGAATTGGCTAAAACGCAGGCTGAGTTCGGGCTAATTCCCAACGAAGCTGCGGTACAAATCGAACAGGATTGCGGATCGATAAAGGTTAACGCAGAGTATCTGACCGAAATCGGTGCGGAGTTTCAAAAAACCAATCACTCGCTGGCAGGCTTTGTTCGAGCCACACAGCAAAGGTGCCGTTCATTGAGCGGTGAGTACTTTTGCTATGGGGTGACAGTTCAGGATGTCACCGACACGCAGTTGATGCGTACTCTACTGAGCGTACACGAGATCGTGTCGCGCGATGTTCAGGTTGTAGAGCACTTGCTTGTAAAGCTCGCGCGTGAACATCGCAACACGGTTATGTGTGGACGAACCCACGGCCAGCCAGGATTGCCAATCACCTTTGGATTCAAGGTTGCCGGCTGGCTGGACGAAATGCAGCGTCACCGCGAGCGGTTAGCTGAGATAGAGCCCCGACTGAAAGTGGGCCAACTCGCCGGTGGAGTTGGTAGCTTGTCTTCGCTGGGCGCTAATGCACTGCAGTTGCAGGTTCGTTTTATGCAGCGCGTTGGACTGGATGCGCCAGCAATCTCTTGGACTGCTAGCCGTGACAGACTGGCCGAGTGGACCAATTTACTCGCGCTGATCAGCGCAACCGGAGATCGTATCGGGCAAGAGATCTACGACCTGCAACGCCCTGAGATAGGTGAGGCTAGCGAAGGATTCACGCCTGGTACGATAGGAAGCATCACGATGCCGCAGAAACGCAATCCCGAAATTGCGGAACACCTTGGAACGCTAGCGCGTGTAGTGCGGCATCACGCTGCCCATATGGCAGAGAGCCTGGTTCATCGTCATGAGCGTGACGGACGCTCTTGGAAAAGCGAATGGCATATTCTCCCAGACATCAGTATGGCAGCGGCCAAATCGCTGGCGCTGTTGGAAAAGTTGGTGAGCAACGTTGAGGTGTATCCGCAGCGGATGCGCGAGAACTTAGAGGCGGGCGGCGGTTTCGTCTTCGCCGAAGCCGTGATGCTCGAGATGGCTAAAACTTTGGGGAAACAAACCGCGCATGGGATTGTGTACGCTGTGGCAATGCGTGCACAGGCTGCGGGTATCGATTTCAAGCCGGCGTTACTCGCCGACAAAGCGATCACAGAAAACCTGGAACAAAAGCGCTTGGAGTCGCTATTCGATCTTGAGGTCTTCCTTGGTGAGTGCGCGGAAATGGTTGATCAAGTTCTAAGTCGAAGCACTGCCAAGCCATAGCGTCTGGCATGGAAACCTCAATCGACACCGTTTTGAAAAGGATTCCTCGCCATTCATTGGCCACTTTCCCGACCCCATTGCTCCCGGTGCAGCGGCTCTCCGACACAGTGGGCGGCGCGACCCTGTGGTTCAAGCGTGATGACTTGATTAACTTCGGTCTAGGGGGAAATAAAGTACGCGGCCTGGAAGTGTTGCTTGCTGATGCACTTGCAATAGGCGCCGATACACTGATTACCGGCGCCGGCCCGCAGTCCAACCATGTGCGCGCCACAGCGGCAGCGGCAGCTGCTTGCGGCATGGATTGCAGTGCGTTCGCTTGGGGTGAACCACCAGCAGTCGTGGACGGCAACTACCGTGTTACAAAAATGCTTGGCGCGAGGGTCGCATTCACCGGGCAAAACGAGCGCGCGTCGGTTGATACTGCGCTCGCTGAAGAAGCGCAAAGATTGTGCGACGATGGACACACACCATACCTGATCCCAAGAGCGGGCGCCTGCGCACTCGGTACATTGGGCCACGTGCTGGCCGTGTCCGAATTTGAGACGCAATGTGCTGCATTGTCGCTACGACCCGACGCGCTGATATTAGCTGCGGGGTCTGGTTGTACTTACGCCGGCTGGTTGCTCGGGCGCAAGCTGCTACGATCGCAGTGGAACATCGAGTGTTTCACTGTCAGCCGCGATGCTGCCGAGGTCAGTCAACAGGCGGCGCGGCTTGCCACTGAAGCTGCGTTACTCCTCGGTTTAGACTTCACGTTCGAACCCGAAGATGCACCAGTTCACGACGGCTTTATCGGTGCAGGTTACGGCGTACCGACGGCGGCGGGAGCCGCAGCTATCAAGTTGGTCGCACGCACTGAAGGAATTCTGCTCGATCCAACCTACACTGGTAAGGCGATGGCAGGCTACCTCGCGCTGGTAAGACGGCGGGTTTACAACGCTAACGATACCGTCGTTTTCATTCACACCGGCGGCGAACCGGCGTTTTTCGCAGGTGATGATGCGTGGCTGAATAATAACCGCTAATTCGGAGTGTTCCAAAGTGTGGAAATGGGCGATCGTCTTATTGTTTATAGCATTGGCCACTGGGTACTTTTTGCGTTTTTTGCTTTATGTTCCAAACTTTGAGAGCTCATCGGCTGGCGTTTCGTCGTTGTCTAGCGCCTTGGAAGATAACGCGGCATGGACCCCGTTGTTTAACGGCGAAGATTTAGAGAATTGGATTGCGAAGTTTTCTGGCTACCCTCTAGGCGTTAATCACAGAGATACATTTCGGGTGGAGGACGGATTGTTGAGCGTTAGCTACGCCGATTACGAGCAATTTGACGGCGAATTTGGCGTGCTATTCTACCAGCAGGAATACTCCCACTATATCTTGCGATTGGAATATCGATTTGTCGGTGAACAGGTTCCCGGTGGCCCTTCGTGGGCCTTTCGTAATAGTGGTGTTATGTTGCACAGTCAGGCACCTAAGACTATACCACTTGATTCAGATTTTCCTGTCTCGATTGAGGCTCAACTGCTGGGCGGTGCGGATGAAGGCGAACGCAACACGGGTAACCTATGTACGCCAGGTACGCACGTCATATTGCAAGGGCAATTGCATAAGTTTCACTGTACTAACTCAATGTCTAAAACTTACCGTGGCGACCAATGGGTCAAAGCGGAATTTGAAGTGCAAGGTAGTGGAGTCATTCGACACATTATCAATGACGAATTGGTCATCGAATACGAGCAAGCGCAATACGATCCGGATGACGCCGATGCCAAGACATTGATGCGCGGGGGAGGGGGTAGGTTAATAAGTACAGGTTACATCGCGTTGCAAGCTGAAAGCCACCCCGTGCAATTCAGGAATATTGAAATTCATGTCTTAAAGCCTTAGCTGCGCATTTACTCATTCGTTATTCCATGCTAGGCGAGCGAAATCGTCAACGAACCCTAAGAAAACGCATATTGGCAAGCAGAAATGACTCCTTCCGCTTGATTTATTCAATATTGAAATGTAGGATATCAAACTGTTTGACATAAAACATTATTTACGAAACAGGAATAAGCTCGATTATGTCTGATAATGACCTGAAACTTGGCGACCTGGTACACATGGTCGGTGTCGAACTGCGCATTGCCCAGATTCTGGCTGACCAGGCATTTAGTGACATACAGCATCCGAAGATTGCCTCGGGTCACTACACGGTGTTGTCTTTAGTCAACCTGAATCCAGGCATTAACCAAAGCGCTTTGGCGCGCTGCCTATATCTCGATCGCTCCAGCATGGTGCCCATTCTGGACCAGCTCGAGAACAAAGGCTGGATAGAGCGTCGCAAGCAGGTGACCGACCGGCGTTCTCACGCACTGCATCTCACGCGCAAGGGACGCACGGTGCTCAAGCAATTAGATCAGCCAGTTCGAAATCTTGAAGCACAGATCACTAAGCAGATGGGCAAGAAAAATCGTGACCAACTGCTGGCGTTGATCCAGCAGTTCCAAAGCGTCTTATTGACACTACAAAATTCTGAGCAGGTGTAGGAGAAGAGAAATGACATTGAATACTGAAGCCTTTGACGTGTGGATTCGAGGCAACTTTGTGGCGTTGAACACCGAGCTTGAGGAGTTGTACTTTGCCAGCGAAAACCCCGAAACAGTGGAGGGTGTGGGTGAACAACTCAAGAATCAACTGACAGAGGAAGGAAAACGCTATATTGTCGAGCTCGTAAAAGAGGGCAACACCGATGAGGGTTTTGAAGCGGGCTTCGACCTGCTGGGCAATGTGGGCTTGTATATGGCCGCCTGTCGCCGTCACGAGATTACCGAGCCCTCGCGGGAAAAGAAATCACCACTGGAAGAGGCTTCCGCGTTGGCCATGCAACTGGGCGCGTCGTTGGGGGTGGTGCCACGTTTTGCTTCCGCTCACCTGGAAACTCACAATCGCGCCATCAATGGCGTTTACAAGACATTTACATCCCTTGAGGATGAAACTCTGTTTATCACATATAATACCCGCGCCGCGTTGGCCGATATCCGCGCCTCCGAGGCGCTGCGGCGCGTCCTACCCATAGGCGTGTCTCATCCGGTCAGTGCCGATTTGCTGGTGGCAGCCAAGAATGCATTGCAGGATGTAGTCGCATCTAACGACGAGCTGTTCAATGATCTCGATACCGACCGGTTTTTCTACTGTGTGCGACCCTACTACAAACCTCACCGGGTCGGCCTGCACGAGTACCGCGGTGCCAATGCAGGTGATTTCGCCGGTATTAATGTGATCGATCTGCTGCTGGGTCTGTGCCGTGCGGACGACGCCTACTACTCCCAACTGCTGGTGGACAAATTCCTGTTCATGACGCCGGAAGACCAACTGGTATTGCGAGACTGCATGCGGCGTGAAAGCTTACTCGACAGCTTCTTGAAAGAGATGGAGAGCAACAGCCAGCAAGCCTGGTTCAAACAAAATGTCGCCCTGTTTCTCGATGCCTGTGAAGCCCATGGTGCAACGGCGCTGCAACACCACGAACAGCTGGTGGCGAAGTTCATTGAGAAACCTGCTGATGAGCAGGGTTTAACGAATCGGCCTGGTTTGACTGCTAGCGGCCCCCCTCTGCCGGTTTTGTTACGCTCGTTGCGTAAACTTGCGGATTTGCGCTCTGCGGCGGACCGCGATGATATTCCCAGTCGCTATGCAGATCTACAAAAACTGCAGGCCAGCCTGGCCAGCGTTTAGGTTACATACAAGCGTACATTGGAAGTCAATGATGAGTCAGTCTCACAAATCAGCTTTCGTGCCCACACAGGGCATCTATATGCTAAATCATTCTGTGGGTCGTCCGCCGAAGACGAGCTGCGAGGCTTACCGCAGAGACTTTTTCGATGTCTGGGAGAATGCAGGAGAAGACGTCTGGCCTCGCTGGCTCGAGTCGGTTGAAGGGTTTAGGGCTGCGCTAGCCGAAATGTTGAATGGCCAGTTTGAGTGTTTCTGCCCTCAAGTTAATCTATCCAGTGCCTTGACCAAGATACTGTATAGTCTTCCGGTCAGAGAAGGTCGGCGTACTATTGTTTACACGGAACACGACTTTCCCTCCATGGCGTTTGTTCTACAGCAAGCGCAGAGAGCCGGCTATCAACTACGACCCATTCCGGCGGACGTCGATACACTAGACCTGACCAATTGGTCCGGCTACTTGACGCAAGATGTCGCATTTCTACTGCTCACCCATGTGCATTCCAATACTGGGGCACAAGTACCGGTGGCGGACATTTCCGCACTGGCGCGCGAGATGGGAATCTTCTCCATTGTTGATATCGCACAATCTGTCGGGTGTGTGCCCATCAATCTTCACGATTGGCAGGTCGATTTTGTTGTTGGCTCATGCGTGAAGTGGTTGTGCGGCGGCCCTGGGGCGGGTTTCATGTGGGTGAACCCTCAGCGGGTTATGGAGTGTGAGCCTATAGATGTAGGTTGGTTTTCACACGAAAATCCCTTCGAGTTCGATGTTCACGATTTCCGCTACGCCGGCGACGCATTGCGGTTTTGGGGAGGAACCCCTTCGGTGCAACCTTATGTGACGGCGGCCAACAGTATCCGATTGCTGCTTGATATAGGCATTACCACCATTCGCGAGCACAATCTTCAGTTAACACAACAAATCGTTGACGCAGTCGATGGCGGCAACCTGGTCACGCCAGCACAGCCCCAATGCCGAGGCGGTACGCTCGTATTGAACTATGCGGGAGACCAGCAACAAGTAGTGTGCGCGCGGCTGCAGCAGGCCGAAGTTCTTTTCGATGCTCGATCAACCGGCATCCGGCTCTCGCCGCATATCTATAACGATGCCGAAGAGATCGCGATAGTGCTCAATTGCCTGCCTGCATAGGCGGCGAGTTTTTTAATGTCGAACACCTACCTAACCTTGCTCGCCTAAAAGCGTCTACTTTTGGTTAGCATTCTTCACAGTTAACTTCCGTTCAGCGTAGCTCTTGCCTATCAGAGCAGCTTTAAACCTAGTTTCTCAATAAATTGATTTAAGTGACTATATCATATATGATTTTCGTTCCACTTGCGAGCGGTCTTGATCATCAAGTGCGCGGGTTCGGTCTATCTTTGCAGTTTTCAGGTAGTTTTCGTAGCTGGCCTTTGCGTGCTGTAGTCGCGCCTGTTCAAGACCGCGAGGAGCCAGGGCGAATAGCGTTAATCACGTCTAATCCGAACCGTGACCGATCTGTTCCATATGCTCGACCAGCCGGTCCGCATTAATATGAAAGTCGCTAAAAACGATCTCGCCCTCTGCGTTAATTAGGATAAACCACGGCGTGCCACGCGTCTGGTAGTCTTCCATTATCGTCGGACGGCGACCCGCGACCGCGTCATGCCCAAACGGTAGGTTAAGCTCATAGCGTTGCTGGTTTTCCCGCAGCCGTTCAAACGTATTTTGTTCGAACCCTTCGAATACGGTTTGCACCACGGCGAACCCTACGCCTAGCGGCGCGAGCGCCGGCAGCAATCGCTGCAAGGTGGGAAAGCCAGCGCTATGACAACCGGGGCACCAATGTTGAAAGCAAAAAATCACTTTCAGGTTGGCGCCCAGCTGCTTAAGTGTCGGCTGCGCCATTGAATTACCCGCGCCATCGATCCATTGGTCGACGCGTAATTCGGGCGCTGTGTCGCTTAACAACGTTCCTACCTGATCATGCGCATGGATCTACGATGCCTCGCGATGCGGCAACTGCCAGTCTGGCCGCACCATGTGGCAGGTGTATCCACTAGGATAACGCGCCAGATAATCCTGGTGTTCCGGTTCCGCCTCCCAGAACGGTCCGGCCGGCGCAACTTCGGTCACCACCTTGCCCGGCCACAGTCCCGACGCTTCGATATCGGCAATAGTGTCTTTTGCGACTTGCAACTGCTCCTCGCTGGTGTAGTAGATACCGGAGCGGTAGGAGGTGCCGCGATCATTGCCTTGTCGATTCAAAGTGCTTGGATCGTGGATCTGAAAGAAGAACTCCAGGAGGCGGCGGTAGCTCAGCCTGGCTGAATCGAAAAAGATTTCGATGGCTTCGGCATGCGTACCGTGATTGCGATAGGTCGCATTGGATACATCTCCGCCGCTATAGCCGACTCGCGTGGAAATTACACCCGGCATCTTACGGATCAAATCCTGCATGCCCCAGAAACAGCCGCCAGCCAGAATGGCGCGCTCGTGTGTGGAATCAGTCATAGAACCTCCTCGTCAGTGTCGCGGCGAGTCGCCGCGGTCGTATGTGTCAATATTAGGACAATTACCCATATTTCAAGTTTCACCGTCTAAAGACTGACGCGGGCACCTGTATCCACCGCCAACGAGTATCACTCGTCGCAGGACACAGAATCGAAACATTGATCACGCGGCTGCTGTAGCCCTAGTACTCCGACAAGGTAATATTGATGGAGTACTATCCTTATGCGTAGTTCGCTCTTAGATACTGAACTATGTCGCTCGATTCTGGCATCCATCGCGTTTCTCCGTCTGGAGAGGCAATGCGCAGCACTGGTACGGTGGCGCGCTGCCGTGCGTCGATAAGGTCCTGGTAATGCATATCGGACGCGATGTCACGCAGCTCGACATCAATATCCAATTCATCGATTGCGCGACGAACGACCATACAAAACGGACAGCTGGGCGTCATGTAGAGCGCTAGCTGGTCATTCTCCGCAGTCTCCGTGCCCGCATATCGCTCCACGAAGTGCTCTGCATAGAATCGGGGCCAATCGGCATCTGGTGCAGTTGCCAAGCGCTCAAACTCCGCATCCATCAAACAGTATATTAGCTGGCTGCGAGTAAACTCTTTTTCAAACAAGCCATTGATAGGCTTGATGAGGTAATCCGCATACCAAATCGGCCAATCAGCATCTTCACCATTTATACTTCGAAAGGCTTCGCCGTGTGCTTTGCCGGCTTCACGCATGAGATCCGTAATCGATACAATCATCAATCCGTTCGCAATCATAGTGGTACTTGGCTCGTTAGTTGGAGGGTCTATTTATCAATTGCGTTTATTATGCCATGCGCGGAGTATTCGGGAAATCGAACTCACTCGTAACAGACGCAAGTTAACGTCGACCGGCGTGTCGGGGACAAAGCCGGGAGACTCAGAACAATTAAAATCATTCCGTTTTCCAGGAAGACAGGGCAGGGTAGCAAAATGTAGCCGCCTGATTCTATTTAGGAATTAACAGTTCGCCACGCACGGGCTGGTCCGACCGGGCAATGTACTCTTGCAGCGCCTGATCGAGGTATCTCATAAACATCCACCCATCGGG
>JBPCXR010000299.1:0-9850 GCA_051027215.1 Pseudomonadales bacterium
CGCCACAGCCAATCGACAAGCCGCAAAGCAAACCACGAAGTGTGGCATCGCGACCGATCGCACTGGCGATGGCCGCCGCGGTCAGCGTGGCCACCATTGGCACCTGGCTTAGCTGGAGTGCATTAACGACCGATCCTTCACCCATCGCCCAGATTGCCTATTCCACAGGCGGTTACGCCGTCACCCCACCCGGTGATGGTACTTCTGATCTACTTAGTGGTTCGACAATCCGAACTTCAAATGAAGGTCGCATGTTATTGGTCTTGGATGCTCACACTACCGTGCGCCTCGATCAAAGCACGCGCGCAACCCTGCGCTCTGGCGATGAGATCTATTTGCACAGCGGCCGTTTGTACCTGGATTCCCACGGCGGCAGCAGCCAAGTCCAAGTAACCACAAAGCGCGCTGCAGTGACTAAGGTCGGTACCCAGTTCGAAGTCAGCGTCACTGGCGAGGAGCTAGAAATTGCCGTCCGCGAAGGTCAGATCAAAGTCCAGATGGATGACACTCAAACCCTGGCAAAAGCCAGTAACGGGCTTGGCGAAGTACTGCATTACGATGCCCGAGGGCAACAGTCGAAGGACATAGTCGCAACCACGGACCCAAAGCGCTGGCATTGGACCCAGCTGTCGCGGCCGGACTTTGACATTGCCTCGGCAACCTACTACGAGTACCTCAACTGGGCCGCAAGGGAGCGAGGGCTTACACTACGCTTTGCAGACGAGATGTTGGAGCAGTCGGCCAAGAATCAAACCGGAGGCGGACGCTATGATGCTTCTGATGATGACATCGACGAAGCGCTGTACGCCGATGGCTTTTTCGCTCGCGCCGCGGGTGAAGCGCACGAGCTCCTGGTCGCGAGACCCTAAGGTACGATGGGAAGTGCCAAGGGGCGTCGCATCCTGGCTGCTTCTGTGCGGAACCTTGCTGGTGACGAACTTCGCGGGTGCCAGTGAATCGGCAACAGAGCAAAAGCTAAACAACGTACTGCAGCCCAATACCGTCGTGCTTGATGCACTCGCCGCATTTGAGCAGAACGGCCACGCCTTTGCGTACTCACACAGTCGGGTACATCGGCGTCTGCGATTCAAAGAAATCATTGCTGCGCCAAGCCCCATCGAGCAGCTCAAGCTAAGCCTCGAAGTGGTCGGCCTCACACTCGAAGTGCGCGACCCAAACGATTGGCTCATTGTTCCATATCGCACTGATTCGCCGGTACCTGAACCCGTCACGGTGGTGCAGCCCGAAGCGACAAAGCCCAGGCTCGAAGAAGTACTGGTCACATCCAGCCGTTACAAACTGAAAAACAGCATTCGTGATCAGCAGATGCTACATACCCTCAGAGACAATGAGCTGAACGCTCTACCTGAAATCGGCGACGATGCACTGCGTGCGGCTTTACATCTTCCGGGAATGGCTACCGTCGGCGTATCGGCCAAGCCTTATGTGCGGGGTGGATCTCAAGACGAAACCCTGGTGCTGTTCGACAGCGTGGAGCTATTTGAGCCGTATCACCTACGCGATTTCCAAAGCGTATTTTCTACCCTGAACCCAGCGCTAATCGAATCCATCGACGTCTACACGGGCGGCTTTCCGGCGCGCTATGGGGATCGCATGAGCGCCGTGGTCGACATCAAGCCGATCAAGGACCATTCCCAAGTTGGCGGTGAGCTTGGGCTAAGCACCCTGACCACCAGTGCTGCACTGTTTGGCCCGCTTGGCGAAGGTCGAGGAGACTGGTCTATCTCTGCGCGCCGCGGCAATCTCGATTGGCTCACCGAACAGGTAAATCGAAGAGCCGGCGAACCCTCTTATTCTGACTGGTATGGCCAGTTTTCCTACGCGCTATCGCCACGCACTGAACTGACCGGCACTCTGGTGGGATACGAGGACGACGTGGTGCTCAGCGATGGCGAGCCGGGTGACGGCGAAGACGCCGAATCTCGGTATCACAACGTCTATGGCTGGTTGCAGCTCAGCCACGATTTGTCAGCAGCTCTGAGCAATACGCTCACAGTGACTGCGACGACCATTCGTCACCACCGCTCTGGCACTATTAGCGACGAAGACATTGCCGACAGCAACGCTGAAGTCCTCGATCGCCGAGATTTTAACATCTACAGCGTGCAAAACCTGCTGAACTACCAACGCGATGAGAGCTTTGGTTGGGAGGTGGGAGCTCGCTTTAGCTACCAGAACGGCAGCTACCGATACCAGAGCAATGTTGTGCGCGGAGAACTGGCGGAGCTGTTGGACACCCAACCAATACTATCTCGAAATATTCGAGCGGAACCATCCGGGAACAGCGGCGCGGTATTTGCCTCCACCTTCATACGTCCTTTGCCTGCCCTGTCGGTGGAAACCGGTTTGCGATACGACTTCCAAAACTTTGGCGAAGAACGCGAACAGCAGCTCAGCCCGAGGCTGAGCATTCGCTACGAGTTCTCAGCAAACACAAACGTTCGCTTCTCGGCCGGTCGGTTTTTTCAAGCCGAAGGAATTCATGAGCTGAACGTGCCCGATGGCATGGTTGAATACCAGAGTCCGCAACGTGCCGACCACTACATCGCTGCCCTCAGTCACGAGTTTGGCGACACCGGCTTAAGTTTGCGCAGCGAACTTTTCTACAAACGCTTTCGCGACGTCAAAGTACGCCACGAAAACCTGTTCAATCCATTCGTGATGCTGCCAGAGCTCGCCGCCGACCGGGTAACCATAGCGCCCGACAAAGCCAGAGCTCAGGGGCTGGAGCTTTCTATCGGTTACAACCGCGACGATCGCCTAATCTCCTGGGCAAGCTACACCTTGGCGAAAGCGGAAGACTACGTCGATGGTCGCTGGGAGCTGCGTAGTTGGGACCAGCGCCATACGCTCTCTGCAGGATTCATTTGGCGGCCCAAGCAGTGGGAGATCAGCGCCGCGGTGCTTGCTCACAGTGGCTGGCCAACCAGCATTGTTCCCAGCACCGTGGCAGAAGACGAGTTGCTGGAAGTTCGCCGCAACCAAGATCGGCTAAGTGACTACATTTCCTTGGACGTACGGGTGGCCAGACGCTGGGAGCGGGGTCGACACACGCTCATGCTGTTTGCTGAAATCACGAACATCCTGGATCGAGATAACGTCGGCTCCGTCGAAATTGACATCGAAGAAGACGAAGAAAACGAAACGCTCTCGATTTTTACCACTGAAGAGTCGGTATTCCCCTGGATCCCCTCGGTGGGCATTCAGTGGACCTTCTAAACCACGCAGCACGCACCTGAACCCACAGAGTTTGCTTTCGCTACCCACTGGCGTATAACAAGCAATCTCTGGGTACGGGAGCAAGTGAGCATGAAGTTCGGCATTTTCTATGAGCATCAACTGCCACGCGATTGGGACGAGTTCAGCGAACATCGGCTGTTCCAAAACTCCCTGGATCAGATTGAATTAGCCGACCAACTGGGCTTCGACTATGCCTGGGAGGTGGAACATCATTTCATGGAGGAATACTCACACTCCTCCTCCCCTGAAGTGTTCCTCGCAGCTGCCAGCCAGCGCACCAAGAACATTCGGCTGGGTCACGGCATTATTCAACTCACTACCAATCATCCAGCCCGGGTTGCGGAGCGCGTTGCTACCTTGGATCTGGTCTCGAACGGTCGGGTGGAAATGGGTTTGGGAGAAGGCTCCTCAGTCACGGAGCTGCACCCTTTTAACCTGCGCTTTCGCGACAAGCGCGACGTTTGGGAAGATGCCGTCCGCTGCACTCTGCCGATGTTCTGGAATCATGGCTGGGAGTACAAGGGCGAGTACTTCAACTTTCCCAAACGCGCTGTTGTGCCGAAGCCGCTGCAAAAACCCCACCCGCCACTGTGGGTCGCTTGCTCGCAACTCGACACCATTAAGTACTCGGCTCATCGCGGCATGGGCGCCCTGTGCTTCAAGTTCGTCAATCTCGAAGCAGCGAATGCCTGGGTCAACGCCTACTACAACACTTTCGTGCACAAGCAAAAGAAGCTCGCCGAATATCAAGCGAACCCGAATATCGCGGTGGTCTCAGGCTTTATGTGCGCGGAGACCGACGAGCAGGCCTGGCAAATGGCTGACGGTTGGACGTTCTTTCAGTTTGCGCTGCGCCTCTATGGGCAAGAAGGGCCTTTCGAACCCGGTGCTGTTAATTTTTGGGAGCGCTACCAGGCTTGGAAAGAAACCCCAGAAGGTCGTAAGCGCACCGGTAGCGAGCTGATTGGCTCTCCCGACACCATTCGACAGCGTTTAAAGGAGCTGCAGGATGCCCACGTCGATCAGGTGATTCTGCTGAATCAGGCAGGGAAAAATACCCACGAAGACATATGTTCTAGCCTGCGGCTGTTCGCCAAAGAAGTGATGCCGGAGTTTCAACAGGCGCAACCGGAACAAGATGCCTGGAAGGCAGCGGTCTTGGCTGGTGAGCTTGAGTTGGAAGACATCGATACCGACCCTTACAACTTCAGCCGCGGCAGGGAACCAACTAAAGCGCCCTCCAAATCTAAGCGGGATATGGTAGCTGGCACCAGCGGCCGAGTATCCTCACAGTCCATCGAATAACCCTAGGTTGGCGTGGCTATACCGTGAATCATGAAGGCCGCAATGCGCGGACCCTGTTCGTATCCAGTCCGCTGTTCGGTGAGCGTGAATCCACCATTGCTAAGCAGCTCATCGGCGCGCCGCGTTAGGTGGCAGCCACCACCAATGGGCTTCCACAGCGGCTCTATACGCGCCTGCCATCTGGCAATGCCTGGCTCATCGCTGCGACCATGTTCCACGAAGATGAGCTCACCCTCAGGCTTGAGCACCCGCCGCATTTCTGCAATGGCCAGCGCAGGCGCTGGAATAGTGCATAAGGTCCAGGTACAGACCACACAATCAAACGTCCGATCTTCTACCGGCAACTCCTCACCGGAAACCCCCAACACATCCACCGGCTGAGCAATGGCCGCTGCCCGCTTACGCGCCTTGCTGGTCAGCTCCGCCGCGGGGTCGACTCCAGTAATAGAGGTCACCGCGGACCCGTAGTGCGGTAGATTCAGGCCCGTGCCGATGCCCACCTCCAGCACCCGCCCATGGGCACGAGACACATACTCGCTACGCAGCCGCGTCATGGGCGGCTGGGAACAGGCGACATCGATGAGTTTGGGCAATATGCGGCGCTCGTAAAATCCTGCCATAGAAATGTCACACTTTTGGGGGCTGGTCCGTCTATAAGTAGAATGACACGGATTGGAGCCTTTGATGTTGAAAAAACTGCAGGCAGGCACGGGCTTGCTGTTCGCCGCCTTCGTGGCTGTACACCTGACCAATACCTGGTTGGCGAGCCTGGGTGCCGCAGCCTACGACAGCGTACAGCAGTATTTGCGCGTCATTTACCAGTTCCCGCCGGTTGAGGTCCTGGTGCTAGCGGCATTGGCTACCCATTTGCTAGTGGGCCTTCTGCGAATCTGGCAGGAACCTCGCCGCGTGCTCAATCTTCGAGCTCGGTTACACCGCTATGCCGGATTCTTCTTAGCCCTAGTCATTGGCGGGCACATTCTGGCTGTTCGCGGATCCTCCTGGTTCTACGATGTCTATCCCGAGTTTGCCGGGCTGGCCTATTCGGTCAGCGCGGTGCCGGGATACTTCTACCCCTACTACTTTCTTCTCGGGGTTGCCGGTTTCTATCACGCCCTCAATGGTGTTGCCATTGCGGCGCCTAGACTCGGCTGGTCGATATCCGTGCCGACACCCACGTTGCGCCTGGCCACAAGCAGCGCTGCTGTACTAACGCTCTCGGCACTTATGGGACTGGGTGGTGTTTGGACAGACGTTGGCGAGCCCGCACAAAGCGAATTCGCTCAACTTGCTCGGGACATCTTCGGTGACCTCGCGCCTTAAGGGCCTCGCCTATCAGATGCTGGGCTCGGTTGCCGATGCCGAAGACATCGTGCAAGAAGCACAGCTACGGTTACACCAAGTTCAGCCAAAACCGGTGTCCACAGAGGCCTTCTTGTACAAGACGGTGAGCAACCTCTGTATAGACCGCTTACGGCGCCTGAAAATCGAACGCAAACACTACCAGGGCCCATGGCTGCCAGAGCCTTTTGTCGACAATGAAGCACATACGGCCGAGTTGGCCCAAGACTTAAGCATTGGCTTCATCCTGCTATTGGAAACCCTTTCACCCGCCGAGCGCGTCGTATACGTGTTACGGGAAGGCTTCGAGTTTACCTTTACCGAGATCGCTGACCTGCTGGATATAAGCGCCGCAGCTGCGCGCCAACGGGCCCATCGCGCAACAGTGCGACTAAAACAGCAACCCCGTGTTCCACCGACCCCGGCCAAAACTCAGAAATCCCTTTTAGATGCCCTGATGCTGCGCATGGCGGCTGGTGACGTACAAGGTCTAATCGACCTAATGAGCGAAGACGCTGTGGCTTACACCGATGGCGGCGGCGTGGTTAGCGCGGCCATTCGCCCAGTGACCGGCCGCGAACGCATCGTGCAGGTCGCCATGCACTTGGTGAACAAAGCCTCGGCGGCCGGGCCACTCGAGCCAAGCTATGAACCCATGAACGGCGGATGGGCAGTGGTCGTACGCCAGAACGGCGAGGTCTTCTACTGCATGATGGTAGACGGAACGGCGCGACGAGTGAGCAACTTCTACGTCATCCGTAACCCCAATAAGTTGTCCCGGTTAAATCTGTAGAACAAGTAAGGCGCAGATGTGCAATGCCTCTTTTCAATTGGTCGGCAAGGTGAGATAACACCTCTTCAGTCACCTGGTCAACCTGGCAACAAATGATTAATGGCATGACCGCCAACTTTGTCGAACCAGACGCGCAATACGCGCTTTCGCCAGGTTAGCGTGCGTACGCTTGTTGCATTGGTCAGCGCTACCTTGCTTGGCTTGGCAGGTGCAGCGGCTATCTGGTGGTACAACGGCAAACCGGCAGCTTCGATGCCAAGCGGCGGCGCAAGCGCAGCGATAACACCGCAGCAAATCGCTACACAAGCACCTCGCAGCAAAACCCAGAAAGCTGCCACTCAGACACTGGCCGACGTCATGCAACTGCCGAGCCCGTTCGCTCGGGCCGCCGCTTTGCACGCACTGGTGGTGGATGCCGATACTCCTCAATTGCTGGCATTGATCGAAGCAGCAAAGCGCGACGATCAAGTCTTGGAGCGCCAGGCGAACCTGAGAATTTTGTTGCAGCGATACCTCGAGCTGGAACCAGAAGCCGCCTTGAACACTGCTCGTCGCCTAGACAATCGGGGCCAACAGTTTTTCACCACGTCACTGTACATGGCCTGGTTGCGTGTAGACGCACAAGCTGCAACCGCTTACTTGCAGCAACGACCACCACAGGAGCGCATGATGGTTGGCGCCTCACTGCAAGCGATCGGCCACAGCAGCCTCGATCTCAGTCTCGCCAGCGCCGCAGTACCCGGTAAGTTCCGTGGCGCACTCAGTGAGTTGGCGCGTAGCAATCCACTACAAGCATGGACCGAAGCCGCCCAGCTCAAAGATCTGCGAAAACAACAACAAGAACAACGGGGCATCATCCAAACCTGGGTACGAATGGATCCGCGCAGCGCTCTCGAAGCCATCGCCAACCTGCCCAAGCATCGCCGCGTTCAGCTAGAAACATTTGCGGTAAACCTGTGGGCAAACAGTGATTCTGAAGCTGCTTTGGCTTGGCTACAGCAACGTCCCGCCGATTCCAGACAATCCCACTTGTTGCAAATGGTAGTAGCGCAAGTTGCCCGTCATGACCTCGATCGCGCGTTGAGCGTTGCTAACGAACTGCCCGACAAACAGCGTTCAGCAACCATCGACAGCACGCTGCTGCAGATCTCGCAGAGAGATCCGGAACTGGCCTTGGAGCAACTGCAAAGATCCGGAATCGATCTGTCGACCTCCAAAACCTATGCAAACATTTTGGCAAGTGGTCGGATCTATACCCATCTAGAGGCACTGGGTCTGGCTGAGGAGCTTGGTGAAGCAGCGCTGGGCAACCTCGCCCGACCGCTTTTTTCTCGTTGGGCAGCCAGCGATCCCGCAGCAGCAGCGACGCAACTCGAGCGAATACCTGAGCCGTCACTGCGCCAACGGGTGCAGCGACAGGTGTTACATCAGTGGGCGCTAAAAGACCCCGAGGCTGCTGCGGATTGGATCGACAGCCGCCCGCAGGATCAACGCGACCGCCTGCGAGTGCAACTGGTGGGCGCTCTCGGCAACGTCGACCCCGTGTTGGCCCGTTCCCACGTTGACAAAATTCGAGATGGCGAACAGTACGACCGCGCCGCGGTGAGGTTGCTGGCACAACTGCGCCATGACCCGGACGAAGTTGAACGCGTGCTGGAATCGTTGCGCACAGACAGCGGCAAGCGTAACGCCGAGCAGATCATGCAGCAGTTGCAAGATCACAGCGGCAGTCGCTCGTTTTATCCCGGCATCTATCCGGGGACTATTGAGCGGACCAGCCCCACTTCAGGCGCCGTGCTGCTGCAAAACGGACCTTGATGCCTGATCCTGGACCAGCACGAACGGCCGCACCACCACGGCCCAAAGCTCGGCCTGCTGGCTATGCCAGGTCTGGGCTTGGGCATCACTAACCTGTACCAAGGAGCCGCTGGTTAGCCACTGCCGCACTTGCTCTTGGTCATCTTTGGCAACCGCCATGGCCGCATCCAGCAGGTTCAATTGCTCATTGGCAACCAGCAGCTGGCCTCGGGCGAAAAAAGGCTCGAGCAGCCGCCAGGGCATGAGCGCAGTTTCTAGGTGCAATTTGCTGCGCAGATCTTCCACAAGACAAATTGTAACCGCTAATCCAGCCTCGCAGGCCCTGCGCTCTAGGCAATACCCGTAGCCTGAGGCCACCGGATTCTGGTATACAAAACCCATGACTGCCTTCCCCCAACCACCAGAAGACCAATACGCTGTCGTTTATCTTGAGGACTCCGATAAACCACTCCCGGAAACCATCAACCCCAACACTCGCTATGCGTACTTCAAGACCATCGCCCGGGGTGGCAAGTCCATCATTCAAACCTGCAAGGACATGCACTTAGGTCGGGTCGTCTGCTACAAACAGCTGAAGCCGGAATTTAACGACAATCCCATCGAGCAGCGGCGCTTTCTGCGCGAGGCTCGGGTCAGCGCCATGCTCCAGCACCCGAATACCGTGCCTACTTACGAGATTGGCAGGGACGGTCGGGGTCGCACCTACTTCACTATGAAGCTGGTGCACGGCTATACCCTACGGGAAATTCTGGACTACCGAGAGCGCTACGACCTCACCCAGCTGGTGGACGTGGTAATACAGATTGGCTACGCGCTGCAGTACGCCCACAGCCATCGGGTTATCCACCGCGACATCAAACCCGAGAACATCCTGGTGGGCCCTTTCGGCGAAGTCCTGTTATTGGATTGGGGATTGGCAAAAGTTTGGCGCAAGGACGGCAGCGGCGAAGAGTTGGTGGGTCAGGTTAGCGTTCCCGGCGATGACGCGGTTAGTTCAATGACCGGGCACGGCAAGCTCGAAGGCACAATCACCTACATGTCTCCCGAGCAGATCATGCGTGACCCGCAAATAGACTATCGCACCGATGTCTTCAGCCTCGGGGTTATTCTCTACGAGATCCTGGCAGGACGACCACCCGCTCAGGCAGAGACCGTGCGGGAGGTCTCCGAGCTGATCCTCACCGAAACGCCAGCAGAGCCGTCTGCCCACACACGAATTCCGATACCCGGACTGTTGCAGCAGGTTGCTATGCGCTGCATCGCTAAGCACCCGGAAGATCGAATCGACGGCTGTGCAGAAATGGTGCGGCTATTACAGCAGGAGTGGTAGCC
>JBPCXR010000300.1:0-7378 GCA_051027215.1 Pseudomonadales bacterium
TTGGAGTGCACCGGCTTCTTCACCCTGGATGGCACCACACCAAACGCCTGGGAGAAATACTCAGGCTTGTACCAAACGAGAGATGGTCATGTGCGCATCCACGCCAACTTCAGCCATCATCGGGACGGCGTGCTTGATCTGCTGGAGCTACCTCGCGGAAACAATGCGGAACGCAAAGATGTCGAAAGCGCCTTAATGCAATGGAATGCCCAAGACTTCGAGGACGCCGCTGCAGCTGCTGGACTGGTCGTCGCCAAAGCTCGCAGTTTCGAAGAATGGGATCAACATCCACATGCACGCCAGACAACTGATCTCCCGCTGTTGAGTATCAAAAAAATTGGTGACGCCGAACCACGCCGGCTACCGTCCGCAAACGCAACTGACCTACCCCTCACCGGACTTCGTGTATTGGATCTCACGCGCATCCTTGCGGGGCCCACTTGCGGCCGAGCTCTGGCACTGTATGGCGCCGAGGTGATGTTGGTTAATTCCCCAACACTGCCGAATATAGAAGCGATCATCGACACAAGCCGCGGAAAACGCTCAGCCCTGCTGAATTTGAAGACGCCTTCAGGCAAGGCGTCGTTGCTGGATCTTGCACGAGATGCCCATGTTTTCGTTCAAGGGTATCGCCCAACAGCACTGGCGCAATTGCAGTTGGATCCTGAGTCCCTTGCGGAAGCTCGCCCTGGTATCGTCTATGTCTCGTTGAGTGCCTATGGGAGCACGGGCACTTGGGCAGAACGACGGGGCTTCGATTCTCTTGTACAGACCGCGACCGGTATGAATCATGCCGAAGGCCATGCGGCGGCGAAGGACATTCCTAAAGCACTGCCGCTGTCCATTCTCGATTACGCCTCCGGATTCTTCATGGCCTACGCAGCCCAGGTCGCATTGCATCGACAGGCACTGGAGGGTGGTAGTTGGCATGTAGAAGTGTCGCTGCTGCAAACCGCAAACTGGTTGCGTTCGCTGGGTAGAATGTCCTATGTGAAACCTACAGCGCGACTGAATTTAAAAGGCGAGCTGGCGGAATTTCCCTGCTCCGAAGGAGTGCTGCAAGGCATGCCCCATGCGGCGCAGTTTTCTACAACTCAACCAGCATACAAGTATCCTTCAACTCGACCGGGTGCTGACCGCCCATACTGGACGGACAGCGACAATTCGGCGTAGTGGACTTGGGAACGATGCCACTCGGCACGACAGACGCCTCTCTTGTAATATCACTCTAGGAACAGCTTTGAGACTACTGATATGACCCGCGAAAGCATGGAGTTCGATGTCGTCATCGTTGGGGCCGGCCCCGCAGGATTAGCGGCGGCCATCCGTCTGAAGCAGCTCAATTCGGATTTAAACATCGTTGTACTCGAAAAAGGATCAGAGGTCGGAGCCCACATACTGTCTGGCGCTGTAATAGACCCAATTGGTTTAGACAGGCTTCTCCCTGATTGGCGTGATGATCCAAGCCATCCACTGCAAACGCCGGTAAAGGTGGATAAGTTTAGCTGGCTCGGCAAAACCTGGTCGATGCCAATCCCCAATTTCATCATGCCGCCGCTCATGAACAACCACGGCAACTTTATCGTATCGTTGGGTCTCGTCTGTCGTTGGCTGGGATCCATCGCGGAAAACCTGGGCGTTGAAATCTACCCAGGCTTCGCCGCCAAAGAGCTCGTCTTCAGCGACGACGGCAGTGTTATAGGTGTCGCGACGGGGGATATGGGTATACAGCGTGATGGCTCACAAGGTCCGGCCTACATGCCCGGCATGGAATTGCATGGCAAGTACGTACTCTTCGCGGAGGGCGTTAGAGGTTCTCTTAGCAAGCAGCTAATCAAGAAGTACAAGCTAGGTGAGAACTGCGAGCCAGCAAAATTTGGGCTTGGCATTAAGGAGCTGTGGGAAATTCCGCCGGAGCAGCATCAACCAGGGCTCGTGCAACACACGCTCGGTTGGCCACTGAAAAACCATACCGGTGGCGGCTCATTCCTCTATCACCTGAACGAAAACCAAGTCGCCTTGGGCTTCATCGTCCACCTCAACTATAAAAACCCCTTCTTGTCGCCATTCGATGAGCTCCAGAGATTCAAAACCCATCCAGCCATACGCCCAACGCTAGAAGGTGGTACACGCCTTTCCTATGGCGCACGAGCGATATCAGAAGGCGGGCTACAATCCATTCCAAAGACAGTATTTCCCGGTGGCGCACTTTTAGGGTGCTCGGCTGGAATGCTGAACGTTCCGCGCATCAAAGGTTCCCACAACGCCATGCTCTCGGGCATCGTTGCTGCCGAAGCTGTAGACAAGGCAATCGCCGCAGAAAGGTCCCACGATGAGTTGAGCGAATACGAAGCGCGCTGGCGCAATGGTGAGATTGGCCAAGATCTCCGTTTGGTAAGAAACGTTAAGCCTCTATTGTCGAAACTCGGCACACTGTTCGGCACGGTGGTCGGCGGCTTCGATATGTGGGTGAATCAGCTGACTAAAGGCTGGTCACTTCTCGGCACGTTGAAGCATGGTATGGCAGACCACCAGACGCTCGATGAAGCCTCAAAGCACCAACCCATTGACTACCCTAAACCTGACGGCAAATTGAGTTTCGACAAAACTTCTTCAGTATTCCTATCGAATACAAATCACGAGGAAGATCAGCCCGTTCACCTACGGGTCGAGAATATGCAGGAGCAGATCGCCTCCGAATTCGGTGAGTTCGCCGGGCCTTCCGCTCGTTATTGCCCGGCTGGCGTTTACGAATGGATTGACGCAGAAGGCAACGCCATTCCCACTAATATTGCACACCAGCCACAAGATGGCGTTCGGTTTCAAATCAACGCGCAAAACTGTGTGCACTGCAAGACATGCGATATCAAAGATCCAAATCAGAACATTGAGTGGACGACGCCACAAGGCGGCGAAGGACCCTTGTACCAAACCATGTAGCTGACCGAATGCGCCATGGCGCCGGCTTGCTACGGCACGGAGAAGAACTGATGACAACCAGGCGAGTGGTTACCGGAGTCAACAGCGATGGAAAATCCTATGTCGTACACGACGGACCCACCACAGGATCGATCGACCTTGGTACCACTACCCTGGACGATGTTTGGGTTGATGACCCAAACGATCCTGATCCAGAAGCGAGACGCGATCCAGTAGCTGGTGAACTGACACTGGTAGCCCCACCTGGCGGTTCGGTGGTAAGGGTGGGCACGCTTTGGCCAGCCAGTCGCGCCAATGGGCCGGATGCGCAAGCGATAGCCGCCGACGCAGAGCGTTGGAGTTTGGGGGACGCCATGGAGGACGGTGCAAGCGGTGACGACGGCTGGCACACAACCAAGACAATCGACTACGGGATTATTCTGAGTGGCCGAGTCGAGTTGGGCCTAGATGAAGGATGGATCGCCCTCGGCGAGGGAGACGTTGTGATTCAGCGCGCTACCCGCCATGCCTGGCGGGTGATTGGGGATGAACCCTGCCGCATCGCCTGGATTTTGATCTCTAGTCCGAATTACGCGTAACCGCTGAAGGTCGTAGAGCGTGCGGCTCTAGCCCTCTACAAATTCCTTCACTCGTTCCATGGCGATTGGCATTGGTGTCGAGCTTAGCTGCTTCTCGATTGTTGCTGTCTCTTTGCCCGTCGCAGTTGGGCCAGTAAGCGGATTGCGCCATCAGCTATTGCACAAGTAGCTGCAATCGGCTCGGGCACTGAGCCGGCATACCTTACTGACGGATAAAGCATGAATCTTCTGCCGAGCAGGAGTAGTCTCTCCAATGAATGCGGCAGCCATATGGGCACTACGAGCAGGCCAGCAAGCCGGTATAAATGGTCCGTGGCTTCTAGCTGATCTGGTCGAATTAGCAAAAGGCAACGTCAAATGAAAAAACGCGTCGTTCTTCTTATGATCATCGGTCTAGCCACCCAAATTGGGGTTTGGCAACCTGCCTACGCCGAATCTGAGGTATCCGAGGCACAAGTCTACTCCGAGGCAGAACTGCTCTATCGCGAGATCGAGCGCGTTCGCCTGTACGCCGGAGTGCGAGCACCACGCTCGCGGGAATTTAGAATGGAGAACGCCCAGCCACGTCACGTTTACTTTCAAACACAAATCGCTTTTAGACGTTGTAACCTTTTAGCGCAACAAATGACCGGAATATCACGAGCGGCGGCACCGGTGGCCCCGGAAGGGGATCCCAGCCTGACCGACACCCTGGCGATCATAAAGGCGGCCCGCGGCCAGTTGGACGTTGTCGAACAAACGTTAGAGGCCACAGCTCCGCTGCCTGAGGCGCCGAAAATACGCAAGCGAGACATCTCCAGCGCTATGGTTCGAGTTGTCGAGGCGAATTTACTGCTGCATGAACTCACAGGATACGTTGCCGAATGGTCTGACATTTGGGATCGCCTGTTTCAGATCATGACCTACGTTGGGGGCGCGCTGCCTGCAGAAAACCGTTATCCGGCTTTGGAAGAGCACGTACCCGGTAAATCAATCGCAGACATTGCCGCCCACATGCTCGCAATTCGCGCGGCTGCGGCACCCGCATTCGAGGCAGTCGGTGTATCAGAGGTACGCACGAAAATCATCAAACCGGCCGAAGGCGGCTCTTCGGCGGAAGGCATCGCCGACCTGGCAGCCACCTTTATTAACGATTTCGCCGAGGTCACCTATCGATTGGGTGCTGAAGAGGTCGATCCGCCAAGTTACCAGCGCCCCAACCGGGTTTTTGCCTCTCATGTCTATCAGCTCGCAACCGCATTACGCAAACAGGCAGAACTCCTGGGTGAGATGCACTAGCAGGCTTAGCCACAATCGCTCGCTGGTTGGTTTGTAGACATGGATATTTGGCAACAAACGGTCGCAGTCAACGATACTCACCTCTACGTTGAGCGAGCAGGGTCAGGAGCAACCCTGCTACTTGTGCACGGCGGCGGTGGTGATCGGCGCTACTGGGATGCGCAGTTCATCGAGCTTGCACAGCAGTTCGATGTGGTTCGCTACGATCTTCGCGGGTACGGCAAATCTGATGCGCCGGTTGAAGGGCAACCTTACGGTCACGAGGATGACCTGCAGAGTCTGTTACAGGCGTTGGGAGTACCCAACGCGCACATTGCTGGCTACTCCCTTGGCTGTCAGGTAGCAGTGGACGCATACACCATTTACCCTGAGCTGTTCCGCTCCATCATTGCCGTCGGGCCGTACGTGTCTGGCTTTAGCTCTCCAGCCACAAATAGCCTGTTCGGTGGGTACGCAGAATGCGCAATCACGTTCTCTCGCGCTGGGTCAGCCGCTGCTGCAAAAGACTTTCTGTCTATCCCGGCCTTCAACCCTGAGCGAATTCACGCTAAAGCAAAAACCAAACTTCTAGAAATCTGTGGGGATTATTCCTGGTGGTGGGCGAACCATGAAGACCCCATGGAGAATGTGAGTCCGGTAGCAACGGACGTTCTGGCTAACATCCACGTTCCCCTCCTCGCGATTAGCGCGGAGTTCGACGCGACCGTTTGCCGGGAAGTTGCCGACCTATTGGCAAGGTCAGTGGCAGATAATCAGCGGGTGGACATATCAGCAGCCACCCACTTCATGCTGCTTGAGAAACCTGCTGAATTCAATCGTGCGCTAGTTGACTTCCTCCAGCGCGTAGACGATGGCGCAGATTAGAACGAGGGTGGGTGCCTGTCGGCTTAAAGAGCATCGAGTGCGAACGGCTCGAGGACATCAGCGGTTGCTATCGATCACCAATGATTAAACAATCATGAGGCTTTGAAGTCACCTGCCAAGGGACGTGAACATGACCAAAGAGATGCTGCTGTGCGCATTTGATATGAATTGCGTTGGTCACCAATCCCAGGGGCTATGGCGCCATCCAAGAGATCACTCAGCAGACTTCAACAGCATGAAATACTGGCTGGACCTGGCGAAAACCCTGGAACGAGGCCTGTTTGATGGGCTGTTCCTTGCCGACGTTACCGGAGTCTACGACGTTTACGGCGGCTCTCCAGACACAGCGCTACGGGCCGCCACCCAAGTACCCACCAACGATCCATTTACCATCGTTCCGGCAATGGCCTCGGTAACCGAACACCTATCATTTGGGGTCACAGGTTCCATTCCCTACGAGCCCCCATACAGCTTCGCGCGTAAAATTTCTTCGTTAGATCATCTAACCAAAGGCCGCATCGGTTGGAACATCGTAACCGGCTATCTAGATAGTGCCGCCAAAGGGGTTGGCCAGCAGAAGCAGGATGCTCACGACACACGCTACGACATCGCCCATGAGTACATGCAGGTGGTGTATGGACTTTGGGAGCAAAGCTGGGAAGACGACGCGGTTGTTCGCGATCGAGCCAAAGGTGTATTCACCGACCCTTCGAAAGTGCACGCCATCAATCACGATGGTGAGTACTTCAAGCTAAACGCGATACATTTGTGCGAACCATCGCCCCAACGCACGCCGGTGCTGTTCCAGGCCGGCACCTCGCCCAAAGGTCAGGCGTTCGCCGGAGAGCACGCGGAGTGTGTGTTCATTGGCGGGCATACTGCAAGACATCACGCCAAATCGGTGGCAAGCCTGCGCGAGCAAGCGCTGGCGCAGGGGCGCGATCCGGCGAGCCTCAAAATCTTTGGCGCTATTACGGTTATCGTCGCAGACTCCGACGAAGCTGCCGAGGAGAAGCTGGCCGACTACAAATCCTATGGCATGCAAGACGGTGCGCTGGCACTGCTATCTGGATGGACCGGTATGGATTTCTCAACGCTAGATATGGATGCCACCGTCGAACGCGTGGAATCCGAAGCCATTCAATCCGCAATAATGGCTCATGGCAGCAGGACGGTTCGAGATTGGGCGGAAGATCTGACAGTTGGAGGCGCGGGCCCGATCATTACCGGCTCACCGCAAACCATCGCCGATAAGCTGCAGCAGTGGTTCGACGAATCCGGCCTCGATGGCTTCAATTTGGCCTATACCGTGATGCCGGAATCCGTCGAGGAATTCGTAGATCTGGTGGTACCCGTACTCCAAGAACGCGGGCTCTTTAAGAAGCGCTACCAACCCGGGACATTCCGAGAAAAAATCTCCGGAGGTTCGCCCAGGCTCCAAGCGCCTCACATCGGTGCCAGCTATCGGCGTTAGTTGGCGCATCAGCAACTTAGGTCCGTGAGCCAATCCCTTACCCAACCCCTGCCATTTCGTATAGCTCTTTTCATTGGGCTAGCGATGGCTGCCTTTGCCGCAAATTCATTGTTGTGCCGCATGTCGTTAGGCAACGACTTGATTGATGCGGCATCCTTCACGACCAGTCGCTTAGCGCAGGAACGGGAGCGTTGCTGCTGTTTGGGTTCGTCCAACTAACGATGATTGGCACGGCGATTTTCAA
>JBPCXR010000301.1:0-42679 GCA_051027215.1 Pseudomonadales bacterium
AATGGCAAAATTGAGTTGCGCGCTGCCACTAAAGAAGACTGGCAACTTCAGCGTCGTTTGGCTGTTGCCAAGAAAATTGTTCGAGTGCAACGACACCTGCTCGAAGCTGGTGCCCAATAAGCTGACATGAGTGAGCTCACACTTTAGGTCCCAATCCGAGCGGCGCCATAGGTCGACGTTGAGTATGTGGTTTTTTATTTGCTCCGGAGACAACGGCACTGCTGATTCGACGATGGCTCGCAGAGTGATATCGGCGTTGCACTCGCCGCTGGCGACGGCGCCGCTGATCATGGCTGGCTCGAAGTGCAGGCGTCGCTCGCTGGCAATAAAGCGCAGTTTGCCGTTCAGGCTGAGGTCCACTGGTTCGCTCAGGGCTTGGCGATAGGTCAGCGTTGCAGCGAAGGGTGCTGCTTGCTCGGGTTGTAGCTCGCGAATCCAAAACTCTTCGACGACGACTTGATCTGACTCGGTGTTCGGCTGGCCCTCGAGCTGCCTTTCGCCGCGCAGTTGCGCGAGTTTGAAACCGCTAACGCGCCACTGCTCGGGTTTGTGCGGTGCTTGGACAATGCTCAGCGTGCTGAGCTCGATGCGCAGGGTATCTACAACCCAGTGCTCCGAGCCGCTGTTGTTGCGCGCGCTTACGCTGTTCAAAGTCACGGCCGTCGGCCACAGGTAACGCCAGTTGACGTCGCCCTCGATGCGAGTCGTCAGCCCGGTCTGTTCGCTCAAGTAGGTCTCGAGACTGGCTTTAGCGCTGTTGCTAGTGCTTAGCTGTAACGCGAACAACAGCGCAAAGATTGCCAGCACAAAACCGACGAAGAATACGACCAGGGATTTCATGCGAGACATGAGCGGCTCAGCGATCTCGCAGTCTTCGGTCTAGCGTTGCGCGGTGGCTCGTGGGCCGGACGGGAATGCTCAGTCGGAAAGCGCCGTCGACTGAGTTTGTTCGCGCCGTCGCAAGCGTAGCGGGTTCCAGTTACGTGGCCATGAGACCGTTAGTGGTCCATGCTCGTCGCGCACTCGGCAACCGTGAATGTATCGCTCCAACGCTTGTTCTGCGCTGCGCCGGCTGTTGTATGGCCCCTCGGGGCGGCCTCCGCGTTTGGTGTAATACCAGGAACCATCATCCTGCTGATTGATTCGACTTGGCTGATCGTTCATAACAGTAAAGTCTCCTTGCTTACCCCAACCCATTTCTGGATTGAGGTGTAAGTATGAGCACGAACTTGGGGCTATTTCTAGAGCGATTCCCAGTGAAAGCGGATTTTCGGTAGCATGCGCCACCCGAAGTCGCCTTGAGCGTCAGCCATGAGCGTAGATACTTTTGACCCGAGCGCACTGCCCCAGAGCCTGACTGAGGCGGATCTGGCAGTCTTGTTGCGGGCCGCGGAGGATCTGGAAGCCACCCAGTTTGGCCTGTCAGACCACGAGGTGGCCCGCCTGGGCCGGCTGGTGCGCCAGGACGGCGCAGATTGGCAATTGGCCTCAAAGGATCTTTCAAACGTTGACTTGATTGCCCTCATACGGCTCCTGGTGCTTGCTGAGGGGCAGTTGTCGGGTTGGGAGAGCGGGGCGAAATCCCCAGTCATCGTTTTGGCGGGCCGCTTAAAGGACGCGAAGGCTTATCCGGCGGAGCTGACCGCCTGGATCAAGGCAAATTCCGAGAATCGATTTTTGCCTTACGGCAGCCTGCTCGACCGGCTCTGAGGCCGTATAATCCCGCCCCCACTGCATTAGGACTCACCATTAGGACCCAACATTTTAGGATCGAATATGGCCACTGTTCCCGCGTCGCCTTCGACGGCTAACTCGGCTCGTACTGCCAAGGTCAGTCGCGACACCCAGGAGACTCAGATCAGCTTGAGTTTGAACCTGGACGGCACCGGTGCCTCGAGCTTTAGTACCGGGCTGCCGTTCTTCGAACACATGCTGACCCAGATCAGCCGCCACGGCCTGATTGACCTGGAGATCAACGCGGTGGGCGATCTCGAGGTAGACGCCCACCATACTGTTGAAGACGTGGGCATTGTGTTTGGCCAGGCATTCAATCAAGCCGTTGGCGACAAGAGCGGCATTCTGCGCTATGGCCATGCCTATGTGCCGTTAGATGAAGCGCTGTCGCGGGTGGTGATCGATCTCTCTGGACGTCCAGGGCTGGAGCATCATGTTGCCTACACGCGCCCGCTCATTGGTGATTTTGACGTCGATCTGTTGCACGAGTTTTTTCAAGGCTTTGTGAACCACGCCCTGGTGACCGTGCATCTAGACAATTTGCGTGGCGTCAACGCGCACCACCAGGCCGAAACGCTGTTCAAAGCCTTCGGCCGGGCGCTGCGCATGGCGGTGAGCCGGGATCCGCGCATGGCGGGTCAAATTCCCTCCACCAAAGGATCGCTGTAGTTGACCCTGCTGATTCCAGCCATTGATCTAAAGGACGGCCAGTGCGTGCGCTTGAAGCAGGGGCGCATGGACGATGCGACGGTTTTTTCCGATGATCCGGTAGCCATGGCCCAGCACTGGCGCGATCAGGGTTGTCGGCGCTTGCACATCGTAGATCTGGATGGCGCCTTTGCCGGCGAGCCGCGCAATAAAACGCTCATCGAGAACATGGTCAAAGCCATTCCGGGTGTGGCGATTCAAGTTGGCGGCGGAGTACGAACGTTGGCGACCATTGGCAGCTACTTGGAAGCCGGTGTCGATCAGGTGATCGTCGGCACCCGCGCGGTGGAAGAACCAGCATTTCTCGAGGAAGCCGCAAGCCGTTATCCAAGCCACGTCACCTTGGGCTTGGATGCGAAAGATGGCTACGTCGCCACCGAAGGTTGGGATGTGGTTTCTGAAAAGACCGCCATCGATTTTGCGCAGTGGGCTAGCGGCTTGGACATTGCGGGCATTGTCTACACCGACATCGCTCGGGACGGCATGCTCACTGGCCCTAACGTTGAAGCGACCCTACAGTTGGCGTTAGCCACTCCTATTCCGGTTATCGCCTCCGGTGGCGTGAGTACGTTGGACGACTTGTCAGCACTGAAGGCAGCCTTCGCTAAGCAGCCGGGTGATCTATTTGGCGTGATCACCGGCAGGGCGATCTATGCCGGCACGCTGGACTTTCGCTCGGGGCAGGCCCTGCTCGACAGCTAGAGTTTGAGGCTAGAACTCGACAGCTAGGTCTCAATTTCGCTAGCCGTCATCGGCGACCCAGTAGGATTGTCCTTTAGTTCGATCTCCAGTGAGCCATTGCCAGTTCAAGGCCATGGCCAGGTTACCGTCGCTGGTGCGATCGAAACTTGCTTTAGCGCGCCCTGCTTGGATGGCGTCCGAACGGGTGAGGCAGTGGTAGCACATCTCCATACGCATCTCCCCGGTCCAGCGACCCATGAGGTGACCTTGCAGGATGCTGCCGCCTCTATAGGTACCTAGAATCACATCGCCATCTTCGGTGAAGTGCATTTCTGTGTCGGTGTTTACGGTGCCACCGGCGCTATTCGACTGGGCCCGAAAACGTTTGCCTTTCAAGTTCATGGTGCCTCCTGGGCTGCCTGTAGGGGTGGTTGCCGGGTTTGGGTTGCTGACAATTCAAGCAGCTTCGCTTCGATCTGGCTGCCAATATGTGCAACAGGATTCGAGGGTTCGATTTTTATGGCGTGCTCCCGCTCGGTGACCAAGGAGACGGCGCTATCGAAGGCGCTACGTAGGTTGCTGGCCTCGGGTAGCGCATCTCTGTAGAAGGCTTCCCCGAAGTACGTTAGCTCACGGTCGTTGGAACAACCAAAAGATGTACGGTCTGGTGCTGCCGCTGCGATGATTGCGGTGTTTGGATCCGCCAGGGTTTCGACGAAGCTACCGGCATAGCAAGCCGATACCACCAGCAAGCGCCAACGCACCGCAGCTTCGTCCAATGCGGCGCGCACATGGCCTGCGGTCAACAGTCCCATTGGTAACTCGTTGTTAGAAACCGCGAGTTCTGCGCTTTCGCTACCGTGGGATGACAGGGCGAGAATCAGAACGTCTTCGCTCAAGTGCATCTGTTTGGCGATGCCGGCAACTGCATAGCGCAAGCCGCTAGTGCTGGCTAGCGGCTGGCTGACGAGATCTCTCGCGTCGTTCAATAGAAACAACGTGCGCTGACCGCTGCCGTAGCGTTGGTCCATTACCCGGGCGGCGAACTTAATTTCTTCGGCAAACACTTTCTCTTCAGCGTAGCCAGCGAAACCGAGAAAAAAAGCATTGCTGCCGGGGTGGCGCGGGCCGAGCTGGGTGAGCGCGGTGTCAATCTTCGCCGCTTGATTGAATAGTAGCGACTCAAGCGCAGCATTGTCGTAGCGAGCGTTGGATCCGACGTCGTCGGCATCCACTCCGTACCACAAGGTCGGCGCTAGATAGAGCGCGTGGTTGAGCCATAAGAAGCCGCCGATGAGCGCAAGTGCAGAGACAACGGCTCGCCACTGTATACGACCGCACAAAGAGCGTGTTCGAGCGAACAGGAACAGGGCGGCTAAACCCAGGGCAATGGCGTAGATCAGCGGTTGGGCCGCATACCAGGTGGGCTCCTCCAGCAAAATTGCGGCGAGAATTGCGCCGGGGACCATGACCAGAACTAGAACGCTACCCCAACCCAGACCTATGTTTGGGCGGGTGACCCGTGCCAGGCACAGGGCGACCAGCAACGCAGCCAAGCAGTACCAACCGAGGGTCGGCAACTCGAAGGGATAGAACTCGGCATGGGCACCGGCAACCCAGCGCATGCTGCCGAGCCAGAGTAATCCAGCGAATACTGCGAGCAGCAGGACTCTGGTGGGTGAAGGAGGTCTTGGCGGTGTGGCTTCTGTCAGCTTTATTTGCTGATCTGCTAGTAGTTCGGGCACATGCACGGCGTGAACTTCAACGACGAGGTTGCTCCAAGCATACCCGTTGCGCGTCATTGCCGCGTTTGCGGTGGTGTCATATCCGGTCTTGCCGCTAGACTCCGCCACGGGGCGCGTGAGGTTGACTGGGGCTTAGGGATGAAGACCATTGGCATGATCGGCGGCATGAGCTGGGAGAGTACGGCCGTCTATTACCGTTTGCTCAACCAGATCACCCGGGAACGTCAGGGCGGTTTGCATAGTGCAAGATTGTTGCTCTATTCATTCGACTTCCAAGAAATCGAGTCATACCAGATGGGTCAGAACTGGGCGGCGGCTACTGAGCGTCTCGTGCAGGCAGCCCACGCCCTAGAGCGGGCGGGTGCAGATTGTCTGATCATTTGCACCAACACCATGCACAAAGTCGCGCCAGAAGTGGTCCAATCGGTGGGCGTACCGCTATTGCACATTGCTGATGCGGCTGGGGAAGCCATTGTCGCGGCACGGCTGACAGCGCCTTTGCTGCTGGCGACGAGATTCACTGTGGAGGAGGATTTTTATGTGGGTCGCCTGCGGGACAAGTATGACATTCGCTGTGTCATTCCCGATTCGCGCGATCGCGAGCAGGTCCACAACGTGATCTATCAGGAGCTGTGTCGTGGGCAGGTTAGCGAGGGCTCAAAGACGCGTTTTCTTGAAATCATAGAAGCGTCTGTGGCGGCCGGCGCAGACAGCGTGATCTTTGGCTGTACGGAGATCGGTTTGCTGCTGCAGCCGGAGGAAGTGTCGGTACCGGTGATCGATACCACCGCCGTGCACGTAGCCGCGGCCCTGGATTTTGCCCTCGGTGCAGACGCCGGCTCCAGCTGATGTCGATGCTGGCCCCAGCGATCGGCCGTCGCGTGCACGTGATGGGACACAGCTGCGCCGGTAAAAGTACGCTGGGCAGTGAACTGGCACAGGCGCTTTCGGTGCCGCTGGTGGAACTCGATGCCTTGAATTGGCTGCCCGGCTGGGTGGGTTTGAGTCAAACCGATCCTGAGGAGCTGCGGCGTCGAATTGCCGCCGCAACCACTGGCGATGGCTGGGTACTGGCTGGTTCCTATAGCGACTCTGTGCAGCCAGTCTGTTGGGATCGACTACAAACCGTTGTCTGGTTGGATTTGCCGTTACTGCAGTTGCTTTGGCGCATGCTGCGGCGCTCCTGGCAGCGCTGGCGCAGCAAAGAGCTGCTGTGGGGCACCAACTACGAAAAGTTCTGGCAGCAGCTGGCGTTCTGGCGCGGAGAAGAATCGCTCTTGTGGTGGATCGTTAGCCAATACCGTCCGAAGCAGCGCCACCTGGTGGCGATTATGGCCACACCGGAGTATGCGCATATTCGCTTCATCCGCTTGCGCTCGGCTCGAGAGGTGCTGGCGTTTAAAACTCAGCTGCAGTTGTAACCGAAGCCGGCTCGTTGGCTTGAAAAGTCGCGCTTGCCTGCCTGGCAATCAACGCGCTGAGTGTCGTTGTTTCAATATCACCGGGTAACTGGGCGAGCGCGGTGCTCAAATAGTCCAGCGAGATTTCGTGCGGATGGGCGATGAGCACGGCGTAACCTTGCTTGCGGGCGATTTTTAGCGCGCGCTTGAACTCATGATCGAGCGCTTGCGCGGTGCGTTCGTGATCGAGAAACACATCGCGCTTGAGCGTGGGCACCCCCCAATGTTTGGCAACGTCATGAGCGACCGTTGCTGCGGTGGTGCGGCTGTCGAGAAAGTACAGTCCGCGGTTTTGCAGCTGTTGCATGAGTTCGGTCATAGCGTCCAGCTCCGCGGTGAGCAAGCTGCCACGGTGGTTGTTAATGCCAACGCTGCCGGGAACCGCGGCCAGGTTTGCGCTCAGTGTGGCCGCGTAGTCCGGGGCAGTCATGCCTAGACGTAGGCCGCCGTGCTCGTGCAGATGCCGGCCGCTCAGCGTCTGCATCGGTTGATGCAGAATCACCTCTTTGCCAGCGCGAGCGGCATGACTGGCCATCGCCGCTGCCCAAGGGGATTGCGGTAACACGGCAACGGTTAACGCTGCTGGCAGTTCGATGGCGCGCATATCGCGCGCGCGGTTGTAACCTAGATCATCGATGACAATCGCCAGCTGGAAGCGCCCAAGCTCGATGGCACTGTGGTCTGGGGCAAAGACGTTTGGGTTGGTGCTGGTGAGCACCGCAGCGGCTGCCGTAGGCGGGTCTTCCGCCAGCGCCATGGCAAAGCAATGGGCTAGCAGCCAGGCACAGAGCGCCAGCTGCGCTGTGAAGTGTGTTCTGTTCAATGCGGTGCCTTCCCCGGCGCGCCGACCGAGCTTGCCTGTTGCAGGCTGCGGTCACCTTTTCTTGTTATTCAGATCTGGTTGTTTAGATCTTGTAATTTAGAGCTGGGCTTGCAGCTCTTCTTCAGTGGCCGCAGTGCCTGGCGTTTGTGGGGATTGTTTGAGCCGGCTAACGGCTAGGGTGAGCAGCGCCTGATCAAAATCCTCATGCTCACCGTTATCCGGGAATTCCACATCGGGCTCAATGCCGAGTTTGTGAATAGATCGTCCGCTAGGTGTGTAGTAGTAAGCGGTGGTCAATTTTATGGCGCGCTCGTCATTTAAAGGCACCAGGGATTGCACCGAGCCTTTGCCGTAGCTGGTCTCGCCAATCAGGGTTGCACGGCCGTGATCCTTGAGTGCACCGGCGACGATTTCTGAGGCAGAGGCCGAGCCATGGTTGATGAGCACGGCAATGGGGGCGCCTTTGAGTACATCTTTGCCTGCAGCCCGGTATTTCAGCTTGCTGCTGGGCAGTCGGCCCTCGGTATAGACGATGAGGCCGTCATCCAGCAGGGCATCCGCGACTGCCACCGACGCTTGCAGCACGCCACCGGGGTTGTTTCGCAGATCCAGCACTAAGCCAGCGATCTCTGCTTCGCTGGCGCGTCCAAGTTTGTTGATGGCCCGTTGGAAGTCCTGCCCGGTGGTGGTTTGGAACTGCGAAATACGTAGGTAAAGGTAACCGGGTTCGAGCCAGCGGCCACGCACGCTTTCCACCGCAATGGTCTCGCGCTTGAGCGTGACATTCTTTATGCGCGTGCTGCTTGGATGACGGTACTTCAGCTTGATCCGAGTCCCTGGCTCACCGCGCATCTTGTGTAGCACCTCGATGAGTGACTCGCCACGCAGCGACACCTGGTCGATTTCTAGAATGCGGTCTCCCGAGCGCAGGCCAGCGCGCGCCGCCGGAGTGTTGTCAATGGGAGAAATAACGGTGAAGTAGCCATCGATCAGACCCAGCTCGATGCCGATGCCGCCGAAGTGCCCTGTGGTTTCTGCCTGCAGGTCTTCAAACTCCGATGCCTCGAGATAAACCGAATGGGGATCCAGGCTCTGCAGCATGCCGTTGAGCGCGCCGCTTAACAGTGCTTCGTCGGACATTTCCTCGACGTAATTTTGGCGCACGTGATGCAACACCGACTCGAACTGGGCAAGGCTAGCGTGATCAATTTGTGAGGCGCGCCAATGGCCATAACCAGCGATGCCAAGGGCAACACCAGTGACGATGCTGACGATCATCGCCAGCAATGTAATGGGGCGCAGGATCATGATGGCAGTCTGGCACTATCGGCCAGGGGTCTCCAGTGCGAGCCATTGGTAATGCGCACCGGTGCCGCCTGCTAGCCTCGCTTGAGCCACAGAATGGGATCGACGGTCTTACCGCTATTGCGCACCTCGAAATACAGCCCGGATTGCTGTTGGCCGCCGGAACGCCCTGCGCTGGCAATGGTTTCGCCACCCTCGACCCAATCGCCTACGGCTTTGTTGAGGCCGTCCGCATGGCCGTAAAGGGTCATATAACCACCACCATGGTCGAGGATGAGCAGCAGCCCATAACCGCGCAACCAGTCAGCGAACACCACTCTGCCCTGATACACCGCCTGCACCTGGGTACCCACGGCGGCGTTGAAGAGGATGCCGTTCCAAGTCAGTTCGCCATCGCTGCGCTTGCTGCCGTAGGCTTTGTCGATGCGCGCTTTTACGGGCATCGACAGATTGCCCTTGTTGGCGACGAAGCCGCTGCCATCGAGTGCACTGCTGCGGCGCTGCAGCTCAGCGAGCAGGGCTTCCAGGCGCTCACGGTCGGCGTTTAAGCGTTTGCGCTCTTCGGTTTTGCTCGCGGTTTCCGCTTTCAGGTCGTTAACGGCCTGTCGTTGCGCCGTCCTGCCGGCGAGCAGCGTGCGCTCCCGTGCTTCGAGCGCCTGCTGGTGGGCTTGGAGTTTTGTCTGCTCCGCACTAAGCGCTGCGGCATTGGCGTCCAATTCAGACAGTGTTTGCGCGAAGGCGTTTACCGCACCAACCCGTGCCTGGCTGAAGTATTGATGGTAGCGCAGCATGCGCTGCAACTGATCGGGGTCTTCCTGATTGAGGACCTGCTTCACCAGGTCTCTGCCGTTGAGTCGATAGGCAGCGGTCAGGTGGTCGCTAATGCTGGCTGCTTGGGTATTGCGCTGAGCAAGCAAGCGCGTCTTGCGGTCCTGCAGTTGTGCAAGCGACAACTGCGCTTTGGCAATGTCATCGGTGGCTGTAGCCACCGCTTTGCTGGTTGCAGCCACTTCCTTGTCTTTTTCGCGCAGCGCTTTTTGTAGCCGAATACGCTTGCGATCGGCGATGTTTAGCCAACCGTCGAGGTCATTGAGAGCGCTCACGATTTTTTCTAGCTCGGCGCTCGTTCGCGCCGCCGCGTCGGCAGCGGCTGCTTGCGCGCTCGAACAGAAAAAAACCGCCAGTAGCAGCGCCGGCAACAGCCCCCATGACAGAGTCGGAGTGGCTCGGTTACGCGCTCTTACGCTTGCTGTAGGAAGCCAGGGAATGACCGGTCATCTCCTTGGGCTGAGTGAGGCCCATCAGGTCCAGTAGGGTGGGCGCTACATCAGACAGCACCCCACCGGGCCGGAACTCTATCGCTTGATCACCCACATACACCAGCGGAACCGGTTCGCTGGTGTGTGCTGTGTGTGCCTGACCGCTATCTGCATCGCTCATCTGCTCTACATTGCCGTGATCGGCAGTGATGAGCATTTGACCCCCAGTGGCATCAATGGCCTCTACTAACCGCGCAAGGCAGGCATCCAAGGTTTCGACCGCTTTTACTGCGGCGTCGAAGTTGCCCGTGTGGCCGACCATGTCGCCATTTGCGTAGTTGCAGATGATCGCATCGAATTTGCCTGAACGAATGGCGGTAACCAGCTCATCGGTGACCTCATTGGCGCTCATCTGCGGCTGCAGATCGTAGGTGGCGACGTCTGGCGAGGGCACCAGCACCCGCTCTTCGCCCGCGAACGGGCTTTCTCTACCGCCAGAAAAAAAGAAGGTCACGTGGGCGTATTTCTCTGTTTCGGCGATGCGTAGCTGGGTTTTGTTCAAGCTGGCTAAGTATTCGCCCAAGGTGTTGGTGAGCACCGCGGGCTCAAATGCGCAGCTGCTGTCGATGTCGTCCGCGTAGCGGGTCAGCATGACAAAGTCGCATAGCTGCACTCGAGAGCGGCGGGCAAAATCGTCGAAATCCTCGCCGATGATGGCTCGGCTAATCTGTCGAGCCCGATCAGCACGGAAGTTCATGAATACCACCGCATCGTCATCGTTCATACGCACGGGGGTATCGTTTAAGTCATGGATCGCGCTCGGCTGCACGAACTCATCGTTTTCCTCTCGAGCATAGGCGTCGGCCAAGGCCGTCTGCGCATCGGCGGCGTGAAACGGCGCTTCGCCGCGAACCAGCAGATTGTAGGCGCGCTCGACCCGATCCCAACGATTGTCTCGATCCATGGCGAAGTAGCGACCGCAGATTGAGGCCACGCTGGCAACGCCTAGCTCAGCACACAGTTCGTTGGCCGCATCCAACGAGGCCTTGGCGCTGCGTGGTGGTGTGTCGCGGCCATCGAGAAAGGCATGTAAATAAATTCGATCGAGGCCCGCTTGGGCCGCCATGCGCAGCAAGGCGAATATTTGCGCTTCATGGCTGTGCACACCACCGGGAGATAAAAGCCCCATGACGTGCAGTGCACTGTCGTTTTTCTTGACCCGATCAAAAGCCCGGTTCAGTGCGCGATTGCGTTCGAACTCGCCCTGGTCGATTGCACGATTGATGCGAGTGAGATCCTGATAAACCATACGCCCTGCGCCAAGGTTCATGTGGCCAACTTCGCTGTTGCCCATCTGCCCGTCGGGTAGGCCGACATCTTCGCCGGAGCCAGAGATCAATGTATGCGGACGGGTCGTCAGCAGTCGGTCCCAGGTGGGTGTGCGTGCTGCCGCGATGGCGTTGGCCTCAGCGCTGTCGCTGTGACCAAATCCGTCGAGAACGACCAGCAGATTGACTTTGCCCATCCGGATGCCTGTGCCTGCACAAAGGGGGCGGCATATTAGCAAAACGGCGTGAAATCGGGGTGTGTATAATCCCGCGGTTTTGTGAGTCCGAGGTTCTTAGCGCGCCCAGCCAGCGTCCCTCGGTCGGATCCTTCAGTGGAGCGCGTCTATGGACCAAGTCCTTGAATTTGTTACCAATCACCCGTTTCTGGTAGGGATTTTCGCGGTGCTTTTTGCGCTTTTCGTGCGCAATGAGACCCGTCGTGGCGGGGAGTCGGTGAGCGCTCAGCAGCTAGTGGAAATGGTCAATAAGCAGAACGCTATAGTGTTGGATGTGCGGGACAAAAAGGAATTCGACCAGGGTCACATCGTCGATTCTGTCAACATTCCGTTCAGTGCCCTGGAGAGTCGGGTGGACGAAATCAGCAAACACAAAGACCGCCCAGTCGTAGTCGCTTGCAAGATGGGCCAGCATGCTAACGCTGCGGGCACTGTGCTGCGGAAGAAGGGCTTCGAATCCGTAACACGCCTAACCGGTGGCATTATGGAGTGGCGCAATCAGAATTTACCGGTGGTGAAATGAGCCAGCTACAACTGCGTCTAGAGCGCTTATACCTGAAAGACGTGTCCTTCGAGTCTCCTTCTACCCCGAGTGTGTTTACCCAGCAGTGGAAGCCCAACTTTCAGCTTGATCTCAATACTCGCACCGAGGGTGTGGGAGAGGGTCGGGTCGAGGTGGTGCTGATGGCGACGCTGAAAGCCGAATTGCCGGAAGTGACCGAAGGCTCGCGCACGGCTTTTATTGCCGAAGTGCAGCAGGCGGGCTTCTTCACCATTGAAGGCGGTGACGACAACAATCGACGCATGGCGCTGGGCATCGCTTGCCCAACCATGTTGTTCCCCTACGTGCGAGCGGCGATGGATGATCTGGTGGTGCGCGGTGGATTTCCCGCAGTGCAGTTGGCACCGGTGAACTTTGAAGCGCTGTACCAACAGGCGGAACAGCAGCGCGTTGAGCAGGCCGCGGGAGAAGCAGCGGGAGACTCCGAGGTCACCCACTAGCGCAGACGTCTGCAGCCAAGCTGATTGGCATGCGAATGCCATAACTGGTACAAGAAGCGACTTCAGGTTTCGGGCGGCCCATGCAAACCCAGCGGTTTCTGAAAATATCGGGCATGGTCCTGGGCGTGTTGGCGCTATGTGCGTTTGGCGTCTACGTCGCAATCAACAAAGCCATCGAAACCGATCCCTTCACAACGATGTACGTGGACAACTGCGCCGTTTGCCACGGCGACAACATGCAGGGCGCTGCGCAAGGGCCGGCCTTAATCGGCGCACCGCTCAAGCATGGAGAATCTGTGGCCGAGTTGGTGCAAAGCATTGCCAAAGGTTTTCCCGCTAGTGGTATGCCGGGTTGGGAGGCGACCTTGGACGAAGGCAATGTGCAAAGCCTGGCTATTCTGGTTGCCGAAAGGCGGGTCGATCGCCGCTTTACCGATTTCAAGATGGATAAAGTGCTGGAGATCCCCGAACACGCGTTTACCAGCGAACTGGCCGACTTTCGCATTGAAACGGTGGCCACCGGCATTGATCCTTACCCGTTTTCCATCGCGCCGCTTGCCGATGGACGGATTCTGCTAACTGAACGTAAACGTGGACTGTCGATTATCTACCCCGATGGTACTCGCTCGCAGCCGTTGCAAGGTGCGCCAGAAACATCGCAGCTAGGGGTCACCGTGCTCGGATTGGACTACGGCATTGGCTGGCATCTGGACGTTGCACCCCACCCAGACTTTGCCAACAACGGCTGGATCTATTTGCACCACACTGATCTGTGCAAAGATTGCGAAACTGCGGGCGATAAACTCATTCCAGTGACCATGAACCGGCTGATCCGTGGGCGTATCGAAGGCGATCAATGGGTAGATGAGGAGGTGATCTGGAGCGTACCGGAACACTTCTATAGCAGCGTGCCGGATCTTGGTGCAGGGGGACGAATTGCCTTCGATCCTGAGGGTTACGTTTATCTGAGTGTTGGCATTAAAGGTGGCTACTACGAAGGTGTGCAGGACTTGAGTACACCTTATGGCAAAATTCATCGAGTGCACGATGATGGTCGTATACCGGAAGACAATCCGTTTTTCGGTAAGCCGGAGCGCATGCAAAGCACCTGGACCTATGGCCACCGCAGCCCTCAAGGGTTGGAGTTCAATGCCAAAACCGGGGTGCTGTGGGGATCCGAAATGGGACCCCGTGGAGGCGATGAGATCAACGTTTTACAAGCCGGTAAAAACTATGGCTGGCCGCTGTATTCCAAAGGCGTGGACTATGACGGCACGCCAGTGGAGTACTGGAAAGATCTTGGCATCGAGTTCGACATGCAAGACATCGAACAGCCCATTGTCGACATGACGCCGTCGCCCGCAGTCGCGAGCTTTGTGATCTATGACGCCGACGCCTTTCCGGGTTGGCGCGAGCAGTTTTTGGTGGGTAGTTTAAAGGCCACCGAACTGTATCGAGTCAGCATCAAAGACGACAAACACGTTGCCACGGAAGTGTTATTGAAAGACCTAGCTCGTATTCGCGACATAGAAGTTGGTGCGGACGGTTTAGTGTACCTGCTGCTCGAGCACGAGGCCGGTAGCCAGATCGTGCGTTTGGTGCCCGAGGGAGAGCATACCTAGTTGGGACTGTTCGAACGCTACCTGTCGTTGTGGGTCGGTTTGTGCATCGTCGCGGGTGTGCTGCTCGGTAACCTTTTGCCAAGTGCTTTCCAAGCCATTGCGCGCCTGGAATACGCTCACGTCAATCTAGCCGTGGCGGTGCTGATCTGGATCATGATCTATCCGATGATGGTGCAGATCGATTTTTCCGCCATCAAAGATGTAGGCAGTAAGCCGAAAGGGCTGGTGTTGACGTTAGTGGTGAACTGGCTCATTAAGCCGTTCACCATGGCGGCACTAGGCTGGCTGTTTTTCAAGGTGCTGTTCGCAAATTGGGTCGATCCCCAAGATGCCAGTGAATACATCGCCGGCATGATCTTGCTTGGCGTTGCGCCGTGCACGGCCATGGTGTTCGTTTGGAGTCAACTCACTAAGGGCGATCCAAACTACACGCTCGTTCAAGTCTCGGTGAATGACGTGATTATGGTGTTTGCCTTTGCACCACTGGCGGCGCTGCTGCTTGGCGTCAGCGATATCGTCGTGCCTTGGGAGACGTTGCTGTTATCGGTGGTTCTGTATGTACTGTTGCCGCTGGTCGCCGGTTCTATTACCCGCAGTCGCCTAGAGGCGAATGGCGAAGGGCTCGGAGTTGAGGCCTTCGTACGGGTCTTAAAACCGTGGTCGGTGATTGGGCTGCTTGGCACGGTGGTATTGCTGTTTGGGTTTCAGGCCGAGAGGATCATCACCCAGCCGCAAACCATCGTCCTGATCGCCATACCGCTGCTGCTGCAGACCTACGGCATATTTGCCTTGGCGTATGCTGCGGCGAAATCCTTGAGACTGCCCCACAACATTGCCGCGCCAGCTTGTTTGATCGGCACATCGAACTTCTTCGAGTTGGCCGTTGCGGTGGCCATATCGCTGTTTGGCTTGAGCTCCGGGGCGGCGTTGGCAACGGTTGTTGGGGTGCTCGTCGAGGTCCCTGTCATGCTGTCGTTGGTAGCATTCGCCAATCGCACCCAGCATTGGTTTACCGCACAACCCCTGGTTACAGAAAGCGCCCACGACTGAGGACGAGCCCGGACTCGGGTCAGACGAAACCTGGAAAGCCCCGTTGACGCATGCTCTCGAAAGCCACCACGGCCACAGCGTTGGCAATGTTGAGGCTGCGGGACTGCGGCTGCATGGGAATGCGCAGCACCTGCTCGGGGCCCAGCTGCTGCAGGACCTCGGGCGGTAGGCCGCGGGTCTCCGGGCCAAAAATCAGCACGTCGTCATCTCGATAAAGCAAATCTGTGTAGCGCACCTGGCCCTTGGTCGATAAGCCCAGCCAGCGTCGAGCAGTGAAACTTGCCTGACAACTGTGCCAGTCGCTGTGCTGACTGACGTGGGCGAGATCCCGGTAATCCAAGCCAGCGCGGCGCAAGCGTTTGTCATCCATCTCGAACCCAAGCGGCGCAACCAGATGCAGGCGGGCGCCGAGATTCGCACACAGGCGAATGATGTTGCCGGTGTTGGGAGGAATCTCGGGTTGGTAAAGCACGATGTCCATAAGCGCCCAAAAGCAGATTTCTGATCCGTTTCTATACTGAGGGAGTTACTGGGCGAGGAGCAACGATTTGCCGATGAAGCAATGGCTGCCAGGATGGTTAGGTGGTATGCGCAACAGAGCGCAGACGGCGACCTGTATCTATCTGTCGGGCTCAGCGGTGGCGAGCGTTACCGGTCACCGAATCAGCACTGATGCAGAAGATCAATTCGGCGTATCTGTGCGCGCCGATCCGATTGGCAGCACTGAGCAGATTAGCAGCGTGCTCAAAGAACAGGTTCGCTCGCTAGGCCTGAATGGCAGCGATTGCCATGTGGTGCTGGCGCCTGAGTTTTACAACCTGTCGCTGGTGGAGCGCCCGCCGGTTGGGGACGATGAGCTGGTTGAGGCGGTGCGTTGGGCCGTACAGGACAGCGTCGACTTTCCCATGGAGCAGGCGTCGCTGGACATATTCGACTTGCCAGCTGCCGCCTCCAGAGATCGCGACATGGTATTTGTCGCGGTTGCTCGCAAAGAATTTCTCAGCAAACGGGTGGAACAGCTACTCGAAGCGGGGCTATACGCCAACACTGTTGGCATCACTGAGCTGAGTTTGCGCAATCTAATCGCCACCATGTATCCGGAACCGGATCAGAGTATCGGTTTGCTGCGGATGACGTCCAACAGTGGATTGATCAACGTTTCCCGTGCGGCAGAGCTGTTTCTTTCGCGTCGAATTACCGGGGTGCCCGGGGACTTTGGGGAGCAGGCGTGGGAAGCGTTTAAAGAACAGTTATTGCTGCAAGTCCAGCGTTCTGTCGACTACTACGAAAGCGCCATGAGCCAGCCGCCCTGTAGTGCGCTGCTGGTTGCGACCACCCACAGCTGGCAGCAGCGCGTCTGTGAGTTTCTCTCGGAGATGTTGCCGGTCCCAATCCGCAACCTGACCGATGTGTTGGCGGAGCGCTTTATTATCGAGCTACACAATCCTGACCCGGTGCAAATTGACTGGAACGATGTTTGTACCACTGAAGCAAACGCCCTAACTGCGGCACTACCGGCTCTTGGCGGTCTGTTGCGGGGCCTTGCGCCCAGCGTACTGCGAGACGCGGCTTAGAGCGCGGCCATGCAACACGTCAACCTCCTCAGCGATGATCTGCGACCTCGACGTGACCCCTTCACGATGCGAGAAATGCTGCTGGTCTGGGTAGCGTTCATTGTTTTGCTGCTGCTGTGGAGTGCATGGCAGGGCTTCGGCTGGTGGCAGCTGAAGACCGATCGTGGGCGCATTGCTGCCGAAGTGGCTCAGATTGAGGCGGCAAACGCCACCTTAGTGCAAAACTCGAAGAAGGAGCCGGATCCGGAGTTGGTGTCGAACGTCGCCGAGTTGCAGGCAGCCCGCAGAGAGCAGGCGTTGATCAGAGAACTGCTGAGCGGAGTGGCCACGAGCGATGGCTTTTCCAGTCGCCTGCAAGACCTGGCTCAGTTCAAAGTCGATGGCTTGTGGCTGCAATCGTTTTCCTTCGCCGCCGGTGGTGAGCAAATCAGTCTCTCTGGCTATAGCGAAAAGGCGGCAACGGTGCCGGTGTTTCTCTCTGCGCTATCTGCGGGCCCTGGGTTTAGCGGGTACGCGTTCGACAGTTTCGAGATTCGAGACAGCGAAGATGACCTGATCGAGTTTGAGATCTCCGGGCCGCTTGAGGGCGCGCCGTGAACGTGCTGCAGGCTAAGCTAGCTCCCTTGCTCGAACGCTTTATCGAGCTGTCGTTGCGAGAGCGGCTGTTGGTTGGCGCTGGCTTGCTGGGCCTGACCTGGATGATCTGGCAGTTCACCCTTGGCGCAACCGTTAGTGAGCAAGAAGTCAAAATCATTCGCGATGTGCAGCTGTTGCGCGCAGACCTGCAGGCTGCGGCGCAGGAGCAAGAACGCTTGCGCACCACTCGCAAGGCTGATCCGAACGAAGCGTTGCTGGCGGAACAGAAAGCGCTGAAAGCGCTCCTGACAGAGTTGAACAGCTCGGTGACCGGCAGCTTGTCCCGCTTCGTTCCGCCAGAACGCATGACGCAAGTCCTGCAGGACGTACTTAGCGAGCATCCGGGCCTGAAGCTCAAATTGGTTCAGCGTTTGCCGACGATTGCGCTGTTACAAGAGCCCGTTCCCGGAGAGCAGGCACAACAGCCTGGTCCCGGCAATCTCTATATGCATCCGATCCGCTTGGAGTTCGAGGGCCGCTACTTCGATGTGCTGGCTTACTTGCGCAGCCTGGAAGAGGGCGATTGGCAGTTCAACTGGCGACGCCTGGATTTTACGACGCAGACCTATCCCACTGGCCATGCCGTGATCGAGATCGAAACCCTTAGCCGCGACAAACGTTGGCTGGGTGTTTGAATACAGGAAGACAGACAAATGGACTCTAGAGACAACATCGCGGCACAAGGATCAGCACCGGGCAGCCAACTACGGGCAACAGTGGCATTGCTGGTCAGCCTGCTGTTGGCGACATCGATCGCCCACGGCAATGAGCCTGGGTTAAGCGATCCCATGCGTCCAAATTGGTATGGGCTGAAGGCAAAGGCGAAGAAGCAGCCTCGAATCCCGGAGCTTAGCTCGATCATCGCCAGCGACGATCGGCGCCTTGCAGTGATCAACGGCAAGGTGATGCGCGAAGGGGAACGTAAGAACGGTGTGCTGTTACGACAGGTACTGCCGGACCGCGTACTGGTGGTCACCGCCGATCGTCAGCTACATGCGTTGAAGTTGAGCAAACCGAAGATCGGCAAGGAACAACGCTGATGTGTACTTCCCTACTTAAGCCACGGTTTGCACTGCTGCTAGTACCGTTGTTTCTGGCAGGTTGTCAGATTCTTCGCGCCGGTCCAGCGTTACAGACGGACAGCGCTGACCAGGTTCAGGACTTCTTGGATGAAGCGGTAGCAACAGCATCGAATGCCGAAGAAGAATCGGAAACTGCTGCGGCCGTGGCGAGCGAAAGCCTCGACGGCAGAGGCGATGCCCCGGGATTGGCGGCTGCGGACGAGTCTGAGTTGGCGTTTGATCTGGTGGTTGACGATGTTCCTGTGAGCGCCTTTTTTCAGGCGCTGGTGGCTGACACGGACTACAACGTTGTTGTTCATCCGGGGGTCAAAGGCAATGTAAGCCTGGACCTAGACAGCATTACGATTCGCGAAGTCATGAACATCATGCGTACGGTCTATGGCTTTGACTCGGTATTGAACGGCAATACCTATCAAATATACCCAGATGTGCTGCGCACGGAAATATTTCAAGTCGACTATCTGAACATTGCTCGAACGGGCCACTCAGAGATGCAGGTAAGCGCGGGCAAAGTGACCGACAGCGGGGGGGGCAATAGCGACAGTAGTAGCGGTGAATACAACGACCAATCCAGTAGCGGCGGCAACTCCGGTAGCAGCGTTGTTGGAACCATAGTTAACACGGATGCATCCAGCGACTTCTGGGTCGAACTGGAGATAACTCTAAATGCCATCATCACTGGCGACGAAGGCGCTCAGGTGGTTGTGACGCCTCAAGCCGGATTGGTGGTGGTGCGAGCTAAACCTGACTCGCTTTCGGCTATTCGAACTTATCTCTCGCAAGTGCAGAGCAGTCTGCATCGGCAAGTCGTGCTCGAGGCGAAAATTCTGGATGTCACTCTGAAAGGAGGTTTTCAAGCGGGCATCAATTGGAACACGTTTGGCGAAGGCTCTGGCGGGACCTTCAGGCCGCGATCGTTCGTCGATGAAAACGGCATGGTGGTGACCACACTCGGTAGCGACAGCAGTGCGGCCGGCGAGTTTAACTTTGGCGATAGCGGCGATTTCTTCAACCCGACCGGTAGTGGGTTTACCTTCTTTGCCGATTTCGGCGACTTCTCTGCGGTGATAGACCTGCTGCAGACCCAAGGTGTGGTTCAGGTACTTTCGAGCCCGCGCATTGCCACGGTGAACAACCAAAAGGCGGTTATCAAAGTGGGTGACGACGAGTTCTTCGTCACCGACATCAGTACCAACACCGTCACCGCAGGAAGCGCAATCAACACCAACGACTCGCCGGAGCTAACACCGTTTTTCTCGGGCATTGCCTTGGATGTGACGCCGCAGATCAGCGCTGCCGGCGATGTGATTCTGCACGTGCACCCAACCGTCAGCCAAGTGCGAGAGCAGATCAAGGTTATTAGCGGTGAGCCGGTGCCGCTGGCGGCAAGCACGATTCGTGAATCGGATAGTGTGATTCGCGCGAAGAGCGGTCAAATCGTCATCATCGGTGGGCTCATGCAGAACACCAGCAACGACGAGAACGGCGAAGTCCCAGGCCTAGCAAGGCTACCCCTAGCAGGAAACTTGTTCCGGCAACGGGTGCAAGGCAGCATTAAAAGTGAACTGGTGATCTTACTGCGTCCGTTGGTGGTGAACTCTAATCAACAGTCGGAGTTGTTCAAGGACAGCGCCGACCGGATTGAGGACCTACGGCAAAAAATTGGAAGCAAGCGTTGATTCCGCGCAAGCAGAAAGTTCGAATCGGCGATCTGCTGGTCGCTGGCGGTGAGCTCACTGAAGAGCAGCTGCAGGAGTGTTTGGCTGAGCAGAAGAAAACGGGTCTTAAACTCGGCAAGATCATCGTTGATCGTGGCTATCTCGACGAAGAGCGCTTTCTGCACTTTCTGTCCCAGCAGTTCGAGATTCCGTACTACAACCTAAAGGAATTCTCGTTGAACCAGGAGCTGGTGTCGCACTTGCCGGAGACCTACGCCCGGCGTTACCGCGCGCTGGTGCTGGAAGAGAAGAACGGTGAGCTGGTTGTGGGCATGGTCGATCCGATGGATATCTTTGCCTACGATGAATTGTCTCGGCAGCTTGGTCAGCCCGTGAGTGTGGCGGTGGTTCGTGAGAGCGAATTGGTGCCGATGCTCGATATGGCCTATCGGCGTACCTCGGACATCGTCAGCTTCGCCAGTGAGTTGGAGGGAGAGCTCAACACTGAGCGCTTCTCGCTTAAGGATCTCGCCGGTTCCGAAGAAGATAGCAGTACGCCCATCGTCAAGCTGCTCAATTCCATCATGGAGGACGCGGTGCAGGTGCGCGCCAGTGATGTGCACATCGAACCAGATAGCGAGGTGCTGCGGATTCGGCAACGCGTAGATGGCGTGCTGCAGGAACAGATCATTAAGGAAACTCGAATTGCCGGAGCGCTAGTTTCGCGCTTGAAACTCATGGCTAGCTTAGACATCTCAGAAAAGCGCCTGCCCCAGGACGGGCGTTTCGAGATGCGTTTGAAAGGGAAGGATATCGATGTGCGTCTGTCGACCATGCCGGTCATGGATGGCGAGTCAGTAGTGATGCGACTGGCTGATCACAGCGGTGCGGCCAGTAGTCTTGAGCAAGTGGGTATGCCGGAGCTCATGTTGGAGCGCTTTCGCTTTTTGATCCGCAGACCCAATGGCCTGATTCTCGTTACCGGTCCAACGGGTAGCGGTAAGACGACGACTTTATATGGTGCTCTAAACGAGTTGAACGATCCGTCGAAGAAGATCATCACCGTCGAGGACCCAGTTGAGTACGAGCTGCCGCGCATCAACCAGGTGCAGGTCATGGCTAAGATCGGCCTGGACTTCGCCAAGGTATTGCGTGCCACGCTGCGTCAGGACCCAGACATCCTTTTATTGGGTGAGATCCGCGACAAAGAAACTGCAGACATCGCCTTGCGTGCGTCGATGACGGGGCACCTGGTGCTGTCAACATTGCATACCAACGATGCGGTGAGTAGCGCCATCCGCTTGCTAGATATAGGCGTAGAAGGTTTTCTCGCGGCCTCAGCACTGCGCTGCGTTGTGGCACAGCGGTTGGTGCGCAAAGTCTGTGACCGGTGCAGTCAGGAAGTGGAGCCGGACGATCAACAGTTCGCTTGGTTGGATGCCCTGGTTGGCGAAAAGCGAGCTCATGAGATGAAATTCTTTGCCGGTTCTGGGTGTAACCGCTGCAATCAGACCGGCTACTACGGTCGCCTGGGTGTGTTCGAGCTGCTGGAGTTGAATGAAGAGCTGGGAAATACCCTGCGCCGGGAGGATTCCGAAGCCTTTGCTCGACTTGCCCACATGCAACCAGGATTTAAACCGCTGGTTTTGACTGCGCTTGACTACGCTTTAGCAGGCTCCACGAGCATTGCGGAAGTGCTCTCTCTGTCTGGTCAGGTAGAAGACCTGCGGGTGCACGCGGAGCAACATTCGCCGCCAGCCCAGAAAGAGAGCAACAGCGTACTGAGTCTGCAGACCCTCGACGGCGACAGCGAACCTTCGCTGGTACCAAAGCACTGAGTGTAGCGCCGTGCCGATCTTCAAATTCGAAGCCACCGACGCTCAGGGAGCCAAGTCGAGCGGCCGTCGCGAAGCGGCTTCTGCCGGGCAACTCGCCCAGGGATTGCAAGCGGAAGGCCTGATTCCGCTGCGAATCCAAGAAACTAGCGGCGAATCGAAGACGCCTGAAACCAGCGACGTTGGCCTCAGCTGGCCATTTTCCAAGCCCAAGATCTCGTTCGACGAGGTGATTCTCTTTAGTCACCAGATGCACAGCCTAACCAAGGCCGGTATTTCGGTGGTGCGCGCCATTCGCGGGTTGTCTGATTCGCAGAAGAACGAACAGATGGCGATCATCCTAAAAGAGATTAGTGCCAACCTAGAAAGCGGGGCGGACCTGGCGACCAGTTTTGGTCGCTATCCAGAAACCTTTTCGGAGCTGTTTATGAGCGTGATTCACGTGGGCGAGAACACCGGTCGATTAGATTCGGCCTTTCGTCAGATTGCCTCGTATCTAGAAATGGAGCGGGAAACCCGCAAGCGCATAAAGTCTGCTACTCGCTACCCCATGTTCGTGCTTGGTGCCATTTCCATTGCCATTGTCATCATGAACATCTTCGTCATTCCCGCGTTCGCTGGAGTGTTCGAGAAATTTAATGCGGAGTTACCCTGGCAAACTCAACTGTTGATGAGCGTGTCGGCGTTCTTCGTAAACTATTGGTGGCTTCTGCTGCTGTTGATCGGCGCCGGCGTTTTCGCCGCACGTCGTTACCTGGCAGCAGAGCAAGGTCGATTACGCTGGGACGAGGCCAAACTATCGTTGCCGTTACTCGGCAGCATCTTTGAACGCATTAATCTCGCTCGCTTCTGCCAGACGTTCGCCATGGTCTCTCGATCGGGTTTACCGATCAACCAAAGCCTGACGGTGATCGCCAGGGTGATCGGCAACGAATATCTAAGCGCGAAGGTCGTGAAGATGCGGGAGGGCGTAGAGCGCGGCTCTGGCATCTTAGAAACCGCGAAGGAAAGCAACATGTTCACCCCGGTAGTGTTGCAGATGATCGCTGTAGGTGAGGAAACGGGGGCAATGGATGACCTGTTGGAGCAGGCCGCTGGCTTCTATGAAGAAGAAGTGGACTATCAGCTGAAAGGTCTCACCGACGCCATCGAGCCGATATTGATCGTAGCCATCGCTGGAATGGTGTTGATTCTGGCCCTGGGCGTGTTTCTGCCGCTGTGGGATCTGTCTGGCGTTGCCAATCGCTAATGTGCGGACTAATCCCTGCAAATTCTCAATTGTTGACTAGGCTTACGAAGGACGAATAAACGCCCTTTCCTATTTGTGTAAGAGACTTACCTAGTCTAGAGGACTGACCCTTGTTACAGGAGCAAACAATGTTGAACGAGACTGAACGCAGAACGGCGAGCGCCGCTGTGCGTAACCCTACACGCCGCCTGCACGGTTCTGGTTTTACCATAGTCGAGCTGGTCGTGGTCATCATTCTGTTGGGTATTCTGGCAGCTACAGCGTTACCACGCTTTATCGACATCGATGAAGAAGCCCACGAGGCTGCAGTTAGCGGTGTCTACGGCAGCCTGCAAACCGGCGTGTCGCTGTTTCATGCCAAGTGGATTGCCGAAGGCGAGCCCAGTGCAGATAGCCAGATCGCAGATTTCAACAATCTGCGGACCAACGCGTCGGGTTATCCCTATGGCACCGCAGATAACAGTGGCGGTACCAGCACGGTAACCAACTCTGCCGATTGCCAGGCGATCTTTCAGAACGTTCTGCAAGCGGGCGCGCCAAGCGTCTCTGCGGCAGCGAACGTCGCGGCAGTGGTTGGCAGCACAACGGACTACACGGCTGTAGCGGTCGCCCCGAACTGCTCGCTCTACTACACCGGTAAAAACAACCAGAGCGGTGAGCAGGTTGAGCTGTTGAGCTACAACTCTGTGACTGGTGCGATCAGCCGCACCCAGCCGAACCTGCCGTAAGCACAAAGCAATGGGTGGCCGGCTGCAAAGTTGTTGTGCTGCTGGCTTCACCATTGTGGAGTTGGTCACGGTGATCGTGCTGCTGGGTATTCTCAGCGTTGCTGCGGTGAGCCGTATGGTGTCGCCCAGCGATTTCGCACCCGGTATGGTCAGCAGCGCAGCATCGGAGCAGTTTCGCCTGGCTCGCGCGTTGGCGATGAGCCGTGAAGATACGAGCATTAGTCTCGAGTTACGCGTGGTCGGTTCAGATTGGCAAATGCGTACCCTGACTGTGGCCGATGGCGAGGTTCGTCAAGAACTGGTAGAGCGTGGCACCACCACGGTTGTGGTTGACAATGGTGCGTTTAGTGGCGCTGTTACTACTACCGAGACTCTAGTCCTGCAGTTCGATAGCGGTGGCGGCCTCGTAGCCGCAACATTAGGTACCACCGTGCTCGACCCCCTGCTCGCGATTAGGTTGACCGTTGCTGGTAGTAGTATGCGAATGATTTGCGCTTACCCCTCTGGCTACCTGCTTAGTGGCGACTGTGTCTAGCAAGCGGTGCCAGAAGCAACGTGGCTTTACCCTGGTAGAAGCCGTGTTGACCATGGTCATACTCAGCATTGCCGCACTCAGCATGGGGCAGACTTTGGGTTTTGCCTTCCAGCACAGCAGTGACGGCTTGTGGCAAGCGAAAACCGTGGCGTTGGCGGAAGCCTATCTCGAAGAGATTCTTGCGCGCCGTTACGATGAAGCGGCGCCGCCAGGCGGGGTGCCGCCCTGCAGTGCGGCTACCACTGCTTGTAGTGCAATCGGTCCTGATGCAGGTGAGAGTCGCGAGACATTCGATGACGTAGATGATTACCACGGGCTCGCCGAAGCGCCACCAGAGGATGCGACTGGCGCGGCTCGCGTTGGCTTCGACAGCTACTCTGCCGGCATTTCAGTGCGCTATCTAAGCGTTGGGGAAGTGGGCGCGTTGGGCTTGGACGATGCGACAGACGGCAAGCACATTGAAGTAACGATCACGCCTCCGGGTCGCAGTGCTCAAAGTTTTAGCGTGATACGCGGTAACTATTGAGGCTATGGCGGTGTTGTCGAGACTAGAACCAGAGCACGCCCAGGGATTTACCATCGTCGAGTTGGTAACGGTGATGGCTGTGCTGGGCATTCTCTCCGTTGGGACGATGACGTTCCTAAACAACTCCAGCAACGGCTACGCAGCAACCATCAGCCGCAGCCAGCTCGCCGAGGATGCCCGCTTGACCATGGCTCGTATGACCAGCGAGCTACGCCGGGCATTGCCTCGCAGCGTACGTGTCGCGGGCGCCTGCATTGAGTTCGTACCAACCGCGAGCGCCTCTAACTATGTCAGCGTGCCAACTACGATGACGGCGCTAAGCTTCGATTCCTGGCCGCTGGATCCGTTACCGGTGGCTGCTGGTTTGCGCGCAGCGGTCTATCCGGGTGTCGGGCTCTACCAGCTCAGCAACCCCGGACCCATTAGCTCAACAGTGGTGCTCGCTCCACCGGATGCCAACAACCGGGTGCGGGTAACGCTTGCGAGCGCCCATCAGTTCGCATCGGAGTCACCACAGCAAAAGTACTTTCTGGTGAGCGATCCAATCAGCTACTGCTTGTCGGCCGGGTGGCTGTTTCGCTATGAGAACTACGGCTTTAACAGCACACAACCATCAGTGGTCACACTTCCGAACGCGCTGCCCAATCGCTCAGTGTTTGCCGAGAACGTCATCGGCAGCTTTACCGTCAGTGGAGCCACGTTGGCTCGTAACAGCGAAGTGGTACTGGACCTAACGTTTCAACGGCGCGACGAGCAGGTGCAGATCGCACACCTAGTGCAGGTGCGCAATGCACCCTAAGCTGCCTGCATCGAATTGGTCTCACGTCCGAACGGCGGGCATGGGTTTGGTGGCGGCCATTTTTCTCATTACCGTGGTTGCGCTGTTGTCCATCGCCATTATGCGCTCGGTGCGCACGTCGTCGGACGCCTACGCGCTTGATGTTGTGGCGCATCGGGCCTTTTTGGCTGCGGAGAGCGGTGCACAGCTCGGCGCAAACCGCCTGTTTGCTCCCAGCGGCGTTCCGTCTTGCAGCAATCGTAGTTTCAATCTAGACGGGCTCGGACTTACTTCCTGCATCGCCACTGTCACTTGTGCTAACGAGCAGATCGATGGGCAATCGCTATACACCCTGCAGAGTGCTGGCCGTTGCACATCAGGCGCTGTCGTTGCTGATCGCCAGGTGTTGGTGCGAATGGCCCCGTAGCGTGGTTGACCGCTGGTTTATTCCGGTAGCTCCAGCGATAGCTCCGCGAGTTTTCGGGTCAGCGTGTTCCTGCCCCAGCCCAGTAGCTCCGCGGCGTCGCGTTTGCGCCCGCCGGTGTGTGCTAGCGCGGCTTCGATGACGATGCGTTCGAACTCTGGCACGGCAATATCTAGCAGCGGTTGCGCGTGGTCTGCACCAAGGTAGGCACTGGCCCAACCCCGAAATACCTGTTGCCAACTGTCGCTGCTGCCACCTTTGTTTTCATCAGCATCTTGCTCGCGCAATTCCGGCGGCAAATCCTCAATATAAATCTCTCTGCCAGATGCCATAACCGTGAGCCAGCGGCAGGTATTCTCTAGTTGCCTAACGTTGCCTGGCCAAGGTAAATCCAGCAGGTAGTCGCGGGTTTCGCTGCGCAGTTCTTTCTGCTCGCCTCCGAGTTCTCGGGCTGCCATATGCAGAAAGTGCGCGGCGAGCAACGGTATGTCGTCGCGGCGGTCAGACAGTGGTGGTACATGTACTCGAATCACATTCAGACGATGAAACAGATCCTCGCGAAACTCACCGCGACTTACGCGGGCCTCGAGGTTTTGATGCGTTGCGGCGATGATGCGTACGTCGACCTTTATCGGAGTGTGGCCGCCTACGCGGTAGAACTCACCGTCGGCGAGCACGCGTAGCAGACGAGTTTGCGATGCGGCTGGCATGTCACCGATCTCATCTAAGAACAAGGTTCCGCCGTTCGCTTGTTCGAAGCGGCCCTCGCGTCGAGCGTTAGCGCCGGTAAAAGCACCTTTCTCGTGACCGAACAGTTCTGATTCCACCAGCTCCGTCGGAATGGCCGCCATATTCAAGGCCACGAACTCGGCACCAGCTCGAGGGCTGTGCCGATGCAATGCACGGGCAACCAACTCTTTGCCAGATCCGGATGCGCCGCTGATGAGGACGGTGACATTAGAAGTGGCGAGCCGGCCAATGGCTCGAAACACCTCCTGCATGGCTGGAGACTGGCCAATGATTTCTGGCGTGGGAACTGCGGCGGTTTCCGTACTCTCGCCTTTGTCCTCCGCATGGTTGATGGCCCGGGTGATGGTCGCCAGGGCGTCGTCGATGTCGAAAGGCTTTGGCAGATACTCAAAGGCGCCGCTTTGGTAGGCATTGACTGCGCTGTCGAGATCGGAGTGCGCGGTCATAATGATTACCGGCAATCCGGGATAGGCTTGGTGTACGTGCTCGATGAATTCCAGACCGTTCATGCCGGGCATGCGAACGTCGGAAATGACAGCGAGGGGCCGCTCCTCCTGCAGATGGTGAAGTGCCTGGTCAGCGCTGCTAAACGCCGCTATCTGAATGTTCGCTTGGGTCATGGCCCGTTCCAGTACCCAGCGAATCGAGCGATCGTCATCGATTACCCACACCCGTTTACTCATGTTGTGTTGCTCCTGCGGGGTCTTGACCGACATCTGTAATGGCTGGGAGGTAAACAGCGAAACAGGTTTGGCCGGGGCGGCTATCGCATTCCAGGGCGCCGTGATGCTGAAACAAGATCTGTTGGGCGATGGAAAGACCGAGCCCTGTACCTTCCGGGCGGCCACTAATCATCGGGTAGAACACCCGATCGAACAGTTCCTCTGGAATGCCGGGGCCGTTGTCGGAAACCTCCACACAGGCGACTAAGCGATGCCGCGCCGTGCCGATAGTGAATTGGCGCTCCACCCGAGTCTTCAGGCTAATGGTCGGGTTGGGGGTCTCGGTGAGCGCTTGGGCTGCGTTGCGAACGATATTTAGCAGCACTTGCACTAACAGGTCTTCGTCTGCCATGAGTCTTGGCAAACTTGGGTCGAAGTCTCGACGAAACTCAATCCCCTCGCCAAACTCTGCCGTAATCAAGCGCGACACTCGTGCCAGCACTCGGTGAATGTTGGTGGGCTGCATGCTTGGTGCTTGATTGGGTCCCAGCATGCGGTCGACCAAGTCCGTGAGCCGATCGGTCTCCTCGATGATGATCTGGGTGTATTCGTCGAGGTGCCCATCGGGTACGGTGCGTCCGAGCTCCCGACCCAGTAGCTGGGCTGCACCGCGAATGCCTCCCAGCGGGTTTTTTACCTCGTGCGCCAGTCCCCGAACCAGCTTGCGCGACGTTTCTTGTGCATCTACCGAGCGATCATCGCGATTGATACGTAGCAAACGATTCAACGGCAGAATCTCGATGAGCAGCATCTGCTGCTCGACTAGAGGTGTTACGGCGTGGTCTACCAAGGTGTGAGAGCCGTCTCTAAGTATCAGATCAACGTGGCGACTGGTGGTTGACTGATTGTTGGCAAGCACCGCTAGGAGGCCGCCGGGACTGAGCTCAGGATCGCTATAGAGCGCAGAGACGTTGGCTCCGGCGGCGGATTGAATGCTGGTCTTCAACAAGGCTTCGGCAGCTGGGTTTAGATACTCAACGGTCAGTTCTGCTGTCAGCAATATGACCGCGGTCTTCTGGTTCTCCAAAGCCAGCTGCAATAAGCGCGGGAGGTTTGGTGTGCGACGCGGCGCTGGCGGCATGATTCTGGCTGCCTTTGATGCAGGGTGGTTCATAAGCGCGTTGGCGTGCCGCGAGTTCGGTATATGAGCTGGACCAAGCAATATTCGATCCAACTGCGCAGACTGGATAGTTAGTATTCGCTTACCTGGTCGGCCAGGCGCTGAGTGTCCGTACTCTTTGTCATTACAGCCTTAGATATATTATGCACTGTTTTAGTGCAAGCGCTAGAGCCCAGCGCTATGGGCGCACTGATTTGGCTCGTGGGATCGGGGCTGGTTCGGCGTAGGCCCGGCGACGAGCTGGCTTGGATTAACTGCCGCCGCGGCTTGCTGGCGGTTTGAAGTAGCGCAGCACGTGAAAAGTCACGACCTCGCTCTCTTTGAGCACGTTGCCCGAATCGTCGATCACCGCGACTTTGGCCTGATGGGTGCCACGGTCGACATTGCTCAACGGCATGCTACTACCGCGTACGGTCCCTACTGGATTGCCATCGAGAAAGAAGCGCAGCTGGTGGGTGCGAAATAGGCCAGGCTCTATGGCTGCCTTTAGGGCAATGTTGCCATCGTTGGCTCGAACGCCCTCGTCACCAGATGGCGAGATTACTCGGAGATTCGTGTACTCCGGTGCCTGCGGCAGGGCTTCGGGGTCTTCATCATCCTCCAGTACCACCACTGGCAAGGCTTCGGCGGGCTCGACTGGCGCCGGGTTTGCGAAGGTGTTCAGTTCTTCTACTTGCAGCTCAGCATCAGACTCTTGTTGGGACGGGGCGACGTCACTGTAAACTACGTTGCCTTCTGCATCGATGGTCTTATAGATCTTGCTGGCAGCCTGGCTGGCGCCAGTGACAAAGAGCAAAAGCAATGTGAGCGTGGTGCCAACTTTGGGCGCAAAAAAGCGTTGCTTGTTCATGATCGAACCAAATTCCATCTGTGAGACCTCCTGAGAGCCACCAGCATACTGCATGGCCGAAAAGCACTAAATACTGGCTTTGTAGTCTATTGGACCGACACTTTGGCGCAAAATTGCAGGTCTACTTCACAAAATATGGGCCGAGGCAGCGGTCGACCCGACCCGGTGCTTCGTCCATAATCGCCGCCCTTTGCAGGCCAGCAGCGTCGCAGGCCTGGCGCAATAGCGTGCTTAATGTTGGTAGTAGGGCTGTTCACGATCTTTGTGCTCCTTGCTCCGCGCCCAATCGAGGTATTCAGTGTCTATTCCTGAACTGCGCAACGTCGCAATCATTGCCCATGTCGACCACGGCAAAACTACGCTGGTCGACAAGCTCCTGCAGCAGACTGGCACTCTGGATCGGCTGACCCCCGACCGGGTCATGGACAGCAATCCGTTGGAGAAAGAGCGCGGCATCACCATTCTCGCCAAGAACACGGCGATCCTTTACGAAGGGCACCGCATCAACATTGTTGACACGCCGGGGCACGCTGATTTTGGTGGGGAGGTCGAACGTATTCTGTCGATGGTGGATTCGGTGTTGTTGTTGGTCGATGCGGTTGAAGGGCCCATGCCACAAACACGCTTCGTGACCCAAAAAGCTTTTGCCGCAGGTTTAAACCCCATCGTGGTGGTAAACAAAGTCGATCGCCCCGGCGCGGATCCGTTTGCTGCCATCGATCGGGTATTCGACTTGTTCGATAGCCTGGGTGCGACGGACGAGCAGCTGGACTTTCCGGTGATCTATGCATCGGCGTTGGAGGGGGTTGCAGGGCCAGAGCCCGATGCCTTGGCTACAGACATGAAGCCCCTGCTTGATCTGATACTGGAAAAAGTACCGCCACCTGCGGTAGATCTAGAAGGTTCGCTGCAGATGCAGATCAGCTCGCTAGATTACTCCAGCTACGTGGGGGTCATTGGTATCGGCCGTGTCAGTCGTGGACGCATGGAGCGCAACATGCCCATCGTGGTGATCGATCGCGAGGGCAAACAGCGTAAGGCCCGCATTCTCGCCATTTTTGGTTATCACGGCCTCGAGCGCGTCGAGCAAGAACGCGCCCAGGCTGGGGACATCGTTTGTGTTACTGGTGTAGAAGGGGTGGGCATCTCCGATACCTTGTGCGGGGTTGAGCAGCCTGAGGCTTTACCGGTACTGAAGGTGGATGAGCCGACCTTGACCATGACCTTTTGTGTAAACAATTCGCCGTTTGCCGGCAAGGATGGAGACTTCCTCACCAGTCGCCAGATTCGTGAGCGGCTCTGGCGCGAGGCATCGCACAACGTTGCCCTGGGCGTACGAGACACGGATGACCCGGATCGGTTCGAAGTCTCCGGGCGTGGCGAGCTGCACTTGTCGGTGCTCATCGAAACCATGCGCCGGGAAGGTTATGAGCTGGCGGTCTCGCGACCTCAAGTCATTCACAAGGACATCGATGGGGTCACCTGCGAACCGTTCGAGATGGTCACCCTCGATGTCGAAGAAGCGCACCAAGGCAAAGTCATGGAGGAGTTTGGCCTGCGCAAAGGTGAGCTCAAAGAAATGCGCCACGGTGGCCATGGGCGGGTCGTATTGGTTTACCGCATACCCACCCGCGGCATCATGGGCTTCCGCCCGGACTTTTTATCACTCACCTCGGGCACCGGCATCATGACCTTTGCCTCAGATGGCTACGGACCACTGGTCGGCGGCGAGATTGGCAATCGTTCTAACGGCGTGCTACTTGCAAACGCGACCGGTAAGGCGGTGGGTTTCGCGTTGTGGAACTTGCAAAATCGCGGTCGCATGATGGTGGTGCCGGGCGATGAAGTGTACGAGGGTATGGTGGTTGGGCTACATGCGCGTGAAAACGATCTAGTGGTCAATCCGATGAAAGAGAAGAAGCTCACCAACGTTCGTGCCTCGGGTACCGATGAGAACATTATGTTGAGCCCGCCAATGGTGCTGACGTTGGAGCAAGCGCTGGAGTTCATCGACGACGATGAGTTGGTCGAGGTGACGCCAAAGGCTCTGCGAATTCGCAAGCGCCTGCTCAAAGAGGTCGATCGCAAACGCGATCCTTCTCGGCGGCGCGGTACTGCAGCGTCTGGCTGATGCGTGCACTGGTGCAGCGGGTCAGCGAAGCTGCGGTGCGTATCGGTGATGAAGAGACCGCGCGCATTGGTCCAGGTCTCTTGGTGCTTCTGGGTGTGGGCGTGAAAGATACGCCTAGCGAAGCGCTGCGGCTTGCTCGCAAAACCGCAGGACTGCGTATTTTCGCGGACCAACACAAACCTATGAATCGTTCGGTTGTGGATGTGCACGGTGAGGTGTTGGTGGTTTCACAGTTCACTTTGGCCGCAGATACTTCCAAAGGCATGCGCCCCGGTTTTTCCGGTGCGGCGCCACCTGAACAGGCGCAACCGTTGTACGAAACCTACGTGCGTGCGCTGCAAGAAATCGTGCCACGCCCGGTGGCTACTGGTGAGTTCGGTGCGGATATGCAGATATCGTTAGTGAACGATGGTCCGGTCAGCATCGTCCTCGATTGAGCCGCTGCCACAGCGGCTAGTCGTTTGCTGGTTCGGGCTCTTGCGGTTCTAGCTGCACCGGCGCGCTACTGACCAGGGCCAGACGCTTTTCTAAAACCATATCATCGGCCCGCTGCCGCGCTTCGACGATGGTTTTGGCGTCGGTAAGCGGCGTGCCAGCCAGGCGAACCCAGCGGTTCTTGCCGGAGCTCTTGGCGATGTAGGCAGCCTGATCTGCTAGTTTGGAAACGGTTTCCCAACCGGCAAGCCCTGGCTGACTTGGTACTAGCGGGTAGGTGCAAAGTCCGATTGAGGCGCTCATGTGTCCCAGATTGCCGTCGCCCACTTTGAAGTCATTACCGTAGATGCCAGTCCGTAAGCGCTCGGCTACGCGTTCGATCTCAACGACATCGTTGACTTCGCCGACGATGAGGAATTCATCGCCGCCCCAGCGACAAACGGTGTCGGTCTCGCGACAGCCTGCGGTGAGCAGGTTCGCCAGTTCTGCCAGCGCTACGTCACCTGCATAGTGGCCGTAGTTGTCGTTGATGGCTTTGAAACCGTCGAGGTCAATCATCATGAAGTACAGCAAGCGCTCTCGTGAACGCTCGGGCTGTGTGTAGTGGCGGTCAATGCCTGCGGTCAACGGCTTGATGACTTCGTAGAAGTAACGGCGGTTGCGCAGCCCGGTCAGCGGGTCGGTAAGACTCGCCTGGGTGAGCTTTTCGTTCAGATCGGCCAGCTGATTGTTTTGCTGCTCAAGCTCCTGGGTTCGAGCTTGGACTTCACCTTCCAGTTCTCGCGAATAGGCTGCGGACTTTTCGAACTTGCGGCGATACGAACGATATATGCTGCCTAACAGCACCAATAGGGTTAGCAGGTACGCCGCATAAGCCCAGTTGGATCGCCACGGCGGAGGAATGACACGGACTCGGATCGTTACCCCTTGTTCGTTCCAAAGCCCATCGCTATTCGATGCTTTGACCTTAAAGTCATAGCTGCCAGGCGCCAGGGTGGTATAGGTAGCACGTGGGTAGTCTGCAGGATCGATCCACTCGTCTTCAAACCCGGCAAGCTGATACAAAAACTGGTTTTTGTCTGGTGAGACAAAGTCCAACGCCGCAAAGTCGAAGGACAGGTAGTAGTAGGGGTAGGCCACTTCAATGGTCTGCACGTTCGGGTCGGCAGAAAAACCTCGAGCGAGAATCCTGTCTCTGGACTTTGCTGTGATTGCAATGGGCGGTCGACGAGAAGATTCTTTGACCACCAAGGGCGCAAAACTCACCACGCCGCTGGAACTGCCGAAGTATAGGTTGCCGTTCGTGCTACGCAACGCAACGCCCATCATGAACTCGTTGCCGCGCAGGCCGTTTTGCCGATCGAACTGGCGGAACTGGTTGGTACGCGGATCGAACCGGGTAAGGCCCGCAGTTGAGCTAAGCCACAGGTAACCTTGGTTGTCCTCTAAGATTCCAAACACGGAATCGCTCGCCAGGCCTTGGGACTGATCGTGGTGCACTAACTCAAAGCGGCCTTGTGCGCGTAGCTCTGCTGGCCATTTGCTAAGCCCCCCGCCCTGGGTGCCAATCCATAGGGCACCGTCGCTGCCTTCGTGAATCTGCCAGGCGGCGTTGCTGCGCAGTGCTGTTGGATCACCGGGATCCGCGCTATAGCGAGTGAATTGACCGGTGTTTTTGTCTAGCGCGTTAAGGCCGCCGTCCTCGGTACCGACCCAGAGTGTGCCTTGGCGGTCTTGATACAGTGAGGTTACTTTGTTGGTGCTGAGGCTATGGGCATCTTTCTTATCGTGGCTATAGTAGGTGCGCTCAGTGCCGTTGATGCGCGTTAGACCGCCACCATAAACACCGACCCAAACCGTACCATCGGGCTCTGAGAGCAGAGTCGAGATACCTTTGGCTTGCGGATTCGCAGAAATGCGATCGATGCGCTCAATCTTGTTGGTTGATGTGTCTAAGCGGGCAAGACCGCGGCCGCGGGTGCCGATCCAGAGTCCGCCCTGCTGATCCAACGACAGCGCCATGATCCGATCATCGGGGAGGCTTTGACGGTCGCCGGTATCGTGCCGATAACGCTGAATCACATTTGCCGCTCTATCGTAGAGCGTTAAACCGCCGCCGTAAGTGCCGATCCATAGCGAGCCGTCGGCGGATTCGGCCAAGGCGGTGACCAGCTCGTTCGCCAAGTGCCCAGTTGCGACATCGTAGTAGGCAAACATGTCGCTCACGTAGTTCCATTTGTCGATGCCATCGTAGGACCCGATCCACAGGTTCCCGGTAGCGTCTTCGAACAGATCCGTCAACGGGTTGGAGTTCAAGCTGTTACGATCGGCTGGATCGTGTTGATAGCGAATAAACTCGTCATCGCCCAGCCACTGCGCAAGACCCGCATCTGTAGCCACCCATAAGTCGCCGTTGTGGTCTTGATGAATGTCGCGGACCAGGTCTGTGGGCAGGCTGGTGTTGCGTTTGGGGTCGTGTTGAAAGCGTCGAAAGCTCTGACTTTCACTGATGAACTGATGTAGCCCGCCGCTATAGGTCGCCACCCACAGCCTGCCTTCGGTGTCGGTATACAGATTGCGGATCTGGTTATCAGCGAGTGCCGTCGGATCGGCGGGATTTTCTGTAAAGCGCGTGAACTCCCGACGCACAGGATCAAAGCGGGCGAGGCCGTTTTTGTCGGTGCCAACCCAAAGATTGCCATTGTTGTCTTCGCTGATCGCCGTGACGTTGGCGCCTGGCAAGGAGCTTGGGTCTGTAGCATCCGGCTGAAAGTGGGAAAAGGTCTCTAGATCCGGATCGAACAGATCAAGCCCACCACTCATCGTGCCGATCCAGAGTCGGCCAAGACGATCTTCGAACAGGGTGCGCACCCGATCGCTGCTCAGGGAATTTGGATTGGAACTACTGTGGCGGTAGACCTTGAAGTCGTCTGATCGCGGTTGGTAGAGCGCCAGGCCACCGCCATTGGTGCCGATCCAGAATCTGCCTTTACTGTCGGATAGCAGTGCCCAAATCCAGTTGTGGGCCAGCGCGTTTGCCGAATCGGTATCCGCGCTGTACGAGTGCATTCGAGTGCCGTCGTAGCGGGTCAATCCTTCTTGGGTGCCGAACCACATGAACCCTTGCGCGTCCTGGGCGATAGTGTTGATCAGCTCCTGAGTCAAACCGTCGGCGCTACCCAGGTGGGTTAGGCGTAAGTTTCGATGGCTACCGTTGGCTTCGGTCAGAGCGATTTGTTCCGAAACCGTAGACACGGCCGGAGCTGCAGCGATCGCCAATAGCGCGCAAATTGCCCAAGTTGTGGATCGCCACAATCTCATATTGAGCGCTCTTTGAGTTCTTGCAGATGCCGCCGGTAGGTGGGCGGTGTGACTCCCATCAGTGCTGCACCGAAGCTGGACTGCTCAGGCACTAGCGCATCTACGATTTCTAGTAGCAGCGCGCGCACAGATTCTACTAGCGGGGTTGCCGGGCGCGGCCGCTGGTGCGTGCTTTCCTGCAGAAGGCGATCAAGTAGTCCCATATTGGGATCAAATAGCGAATGCTGTACGGCGAGCCCGGACTCATCCGACTGTTTAATGCGTTCCAGTTGCCGTCGATAGGTTGATTCGGGCATTCCCAGCAGTTCCGCGCCGTGCTTCGCAATCCCCTCGGATTGGCTATTTGCACTGCGAACCAGGGTCTGGGTGGTCCAGGTGCCGAAGGGCAGGCGTAGACCTTGAGTGACTGCGCTGCTGCAGCTTGTGCGTAAGCTTTGCGCCAAGGCTTCCCAAGCATCATCCAAGCCGTTGACAGGGGCAGCTACAGGTGGCGCAACGGCGCCGTTGTCTGGCGTTCGTGCTGCTACCGGGAAAGTTTCAGCAGTGTGCTCAAAGGATTCGGTGAAGCCGATGTCTGCTGGGGTAATGTGTTCGTCTGCGCATTCAAGGCAAGCTTTGAGCATGCTGTGCTTGAGCTCACGCACGTTGCCAGGCCAAGCGTATTCGTACAAACGAGATTGGGCTGCAGGCGTTAGCTGGCAGTGGCGTTGGTACTGCTGGTTGTACACATCGAGGAAGTATTGCGCCAGTGGCGTGATGTCTTCCTGTCGTTCCCGCAGCGGCGGGAGGTGAAGTTCCAGAACTTGGAGTCTGTACATCAGATCACCGCGAAAGCGACCCTCACTGACCTCAGCCTGCAGATTTCGATTGGTAGCGGCGATAATGCGCACATCGACGGTATATATGTCGGTTGATCCCACCGGTGAGACTTGCTTTTCTTGCACGAAGCGCAAGAGCTTCGCTTGTACATCAACGGGCAGTTCACCGATTTCGTCCAGGAACAGAGTTCCGCCGTCGGCTTTGCGAGCGTAGCCTTCGGTGGAATTGTCGGCGCCGGTATAAGCGCCCTTCACTTTTCCGAACAGCTCCGCTTCTAGCAGCGTCACTGGAATCGCGGCGCAATCAACGGTAATCATTGGGACGTTAGCGCGGTCGCTGAGCTGATGCACGCGAGCCGCCATGATTTCTTTACCAACACCGCTCTCGCCGGTGATAAGGATCGTTTCGTCTGTGGGTGACCACATCTGTGCCTGACGCAGTACCTGCTGCATAGCAGCGGAGGAGACTTCTGGATGCGGCGTCCGGGCTTGTTGGGCTAACACGGTAACCTGTTGCCGCAGCTGGCGAGTTTCGGATTCGCGTAAACCGCTTTCCTGCTCGCTGATCTTCAGCCTTTCGATGGCGCTAGCCAGTTGCTGTATCAAACTCTCCAGCAGGCGTTGATCACAGTCGATAATTGTTTGAGTACGGTCCCCAACAAGCAGCACCAGCGGCGCGGTAATTTGGGTTTTTCCTGGGAAGCCATGGCATTGCAGTCCGCTGATCTCCGCAACGGTCGCGCAGTCACCACGAACCGTGCTTTTGCACAACCGCTCTAGGGCCAGCGGCTCGTCGGGTAGATCGCCGCTGCTAGCGATCAGTTGCAATCCGGGCTCCTGATCTTCAAACAAGGCAACGGGCGTGCTCAGGGCTTCAGCGACCAGGGCAACGATGTCGATGCTCAACTCGGCGGAGTTGTTGCATTGGCCAATGCGCTCGACGACGTCCCAAAGCAAGCGCATGTTTCGATAGTCGCGGACGGGCTCGCCGGTGAATATGCCCTGCAGTAACTGCTGCGAGTCTGGTTGCGCAAGGGATTCGGTGCCGATTGTTACGCAGTGGTGCCCAGGTTGAATCTTGCAGCGGTGCAGTGCTGCCTCAAGGCGTCTTGCACAGTCTACGCTGCGAAGGCCAAGTGCTGCGCTCGCGTCGCAGTGCAAGGTCGCCACCGACCACTGCACCTCGTTGCCTGGGTGCTGACTGCGTAAGGCTTGTAAAACTTTGTTTCCGAGCGCCTGCACCCCAGCTTCATCTGAGCCAGGGATGGGCAGAGCAAGAATCGAATCGGCATAGCGATAGATCTGATCAGATTCACGTAGCACGCTCTGTAGGATCCGTTGAGCGCGTTGTAGCAGCCCTACGTCGAGACCAATGCCGAGTGTATTTGGTTCCAGCAACAACAGCCCGAGGTCCAGCTTGTGGTGCTCAGAATTCTTCAGGTGGGTTTCCAGAACACGTTCGTATTCGCCGCGGTCGGGCAGTCCCGTATCTGGGTCTGCGCGCCACACGCGGGAGGCGAAAAGCTCTGCGCAGAGGCGCACGGTGCTGGCAATCAGCTCGAATTTTGAGCTGAGCAAGGCTTCGTCTGCGATATCTCGCAGCCCCAGCCAGTAGCTGGGTTCATTGACGGTGCGATGACGCCGTTCCGGAGAGTCGTTATCTCGCTGACGCTCAGAGACGGGAATACACAACAGGCAACAATCGCTGTCAGCGGAACGAAACAGTTCTACCTTGTGGGTCGACAGTGCGCCGTTGATCAGATGCTCAGCGGTTTCAAGATCACTGAGTTCCGGAATCGAATCGGCTTGACCTGCGCTGAATAGCTGGGCCTGTCTGTCGGAATCACTGCCGCAGTAGAGCAGAACGCTCACCTGCGCAGCCTGCAATTCCGAGCGCAGGTTTTCTACAAACAGTTGTATGTTGTTCACGACAAACTGCGTCGATGAGTGACCGACTTCTCTCCTGTGGTAGCGCAACGGCATCGCGAGTCACCGGCGCTTGAAAGGCTCGATAACGGCGTCGGACAATGACCCACAGAAGTTCGAATTTCCGGTGGCGTCAGTATTTCGGTGCCGTTCCCGAAAAAGATGGTGCCACAGTTAACCCCCGCCAGACGTGCCGTAAGTCACGTTTCGTACGGCGCCACCGGCATGGACGCTGCAGGAGAGTTGGGCTTAGGGAGAGGGGTTTTGTGAGCGAGCGCTCATTCCTTGAGCTTGATCTTCAGCGCCCCATCGTTGATCTCGATCAGTTCGACGCCGTCAGAAAAGCTGCGCCAGAATCCCGGGTTGCCACCAAACTGTTCGACTAAATCCACATTTTTGAGATTGCCCAGCCAGGCATTGGGTATTGGCACGCCCATGACCGATACACCACGCAATATCACGACGGGTTTAGTGTTGCGATAGTCCAACTCCAAACCCGCATTCACCCGCAATGTCTTGCCGCCAAGCACAGGCATGTCGGGATCCACCGGAATAAGCAGCTTAGCGCTAGCCAGGCTGTCTGATAAATCCACGGCGAAACGGCGTGCCAGGTCTGCATTGCTGGCGAGCATGGCATTGAGCTCTCGCTCCGAGAGGTTGATCTGACGCTTCTGCGGGTCTTCGCTGTAACGCTCGGGTTGCAGTCTGCCGTCCGCGTCGAACTGATCCTTTGGCTCACTGGGGCGATCGGCATCTGGCATCAGGTCTTTTGGATTCAAACCGAGCGCGGCAAGTTTGTCGTCCAGTTTGCGTTGCTCTTTTTGCGACAGTTCGACGGGTTTGAAGTCGCTGGCGTAAACGTAGGTGCGAATGATCCAGTAGGTGATACCGGCAGTTACCAACATGGCCAGTAGGATGAACAGCAGTACTTGTTTGCCGCTGAAGCCTTTGCGCCCAGGGGCGCCGCCATCGCGATTGTTGTGATCAAATCCAGGACGTTGATCGAGAGTGCTGTCGGTCATTCGTGCGGCCGCTCGTAGGAGATTGCCTGAATCTTACCGATTGTCTGCTGGCGCTGCAGCTCCTGGCGATATGTCCACTTTTGCTGGCATAAGTTGTTCGCACAAAAGCACCACACACACCATCAACAGACCAGAGACAGGACACCACCAAAAGAACGCTATCTGGTAGCTGGCGAGCACTGCGACGCAACCACTGGCGCTGGCGAAACCCACGAGAAAACTGCTTAAGCGACCACGGCCCATGCGCGCCAGCAGGATGGTGCCGAAGATTGCCCCGTACAAGTAGTTGGGCAGCTTGAAGGTTAGATCCAGCAACCCTTCTCCTGAAAAGCGATTGATGAATACCGCACCGGCGGCGAAAGCCAATCCCCAGAACAGCAGTGAAAGCCGAGAAACTCGCAAATAGTGCGCTTCGCTGGCATCTGGTCGGATCAGCGGTTCGTATAGGTGCCTCACTGTTAACTCTGCCGATTCAGTCATAGCGCTATCGAGGGTGGAGATGGCGGCGGCAAAAATCGCCGCGATGAACAGTCCAGAAAGTCCTACGGGAATTTCTGTGACGATGAAGTAGGGAAAAATGCGGTCCGGCTGAGCACTGATGGCTGTGGCCACGTCGCTGGCTAACGGTTGCTCCCGATAGAACAGTGCCAAGGCCAAGCCGACGCCGAGAATGACTAAGTGCAGCAGATAAAACAGCGCCGAATAGTTATAGGCCTTACGTGCATCTGCAACGCTGCGGCAGGCTTTGACCCGTTGCCAGGTGCCTTGGGTACCTCCTAGTGCAAGGCTGAGCCCAATGCTGCCAATAATGGCTGCCCAAAGGGTGTAGCGGCGCTGTGGATCGGTGCTGAAGTCGAACAGAATCAGCTTTGCTTCAGCGTCGAGCCAGAGCAGTGCATCGGGCAGAGGCGCCTGAATTTGTAGCGCCAGGTAAACCAATGCGAACACAGCACCGCTAGCAAACATTACGAACAACAAGAAATCGGTCCAGATGACGGTCTTGATCCCGGCCAATGCTGACCAAAGCATGCTGAAGGCCACTACCGCCAGGCAGCAGGCAACAATGCCCCACTGGCTGATCACGTCTAAGACGATGGCAGCCGTGAGCAGTTTGATCGCGCTGTTGATCAGATTCAGACCGAGGCCGACCCACATAGACAGGGTTCCGGTCTTGGCGTCGATGCGCGCACCGATGTATTCATAAGTGGTATTGATGCCTTCGCTTTCATAAAACGAGCGCACCAATATCGAGGCGATAAACAGCTTGCCAAGCGCCAAGCCAATGATGACTTGCAGGTAGGTTAGATTGCCGCCGTCAATAAACACTGCAGCAGGAACTGCAACGAAGGTGACTGAGCTGACCAGGGTAGCGATGATGCTCGCCGACACTGCCCACCAGGGTAGTGAGCCATCTGCTTCAAAAAAGCTGCGACGGCTAGCGATGCTGCCGCTGAGATGATGGCCGAGCCAAGTGACCGCGATCATCACGAGCGCGATGACGGCCAGATCGATGAGGTTGAGCGTGGCCAAAGGCTTAGCTCACTTCCTCCTCGGGACGCGCGTCGTCATCGGCATCCGCCCGAGACTCGCGGTGGCGCTCGGCAAACCGAGCGAGAATAACGCCGACTTCGAACAGCAGCCAGGTGGGGATCGCCAGCAATAGCTGGGAGATCACATCTGGAGGCGTGAGCATCATGCCAACGATGAAGCAGCCAACGACGACGTAAGGGCGTTTGGTCGCCATTTTGTCCGCCGTGGTCAGCCCGGACCAGGACAGCAGTAGCGTCGCCACGGGGATCTCGAAGGCGAGACCGAAAGCGAAGAACATTTTCAGCACGAAATCCAGGTAACGGCTGATGTCAGTCATCATCGTTACACCCTCGGGCGTTACCCCAGCAAAGAACTTGAACACCAGCGGAAACACCATGTAGTAGGCGAACGCCATGCCGAGATAAAACAGCGAAATGCTGGAGACCAACAGGGGTAGCGCGAAGCGCTTCTCGTGTAGATACAAGCCGGGCGAGATGAAAGACCACATCTGATGCAACACCACCGGCATGCCTAAAAACAGCGCCATGACCAACGCCAGTTTGAAGGGTGTTAGAAACGGCGAGGCCACTTCGGTCGCGATCATTTGCCCGCCGTCTGGCAAGTGGGCGAGAAGCGGTGCAGCGACAAAGCCATAAAGCTCATTGGCCACATAGAACAAGGGGAAGAACAACAGCACTATTGCAAGCAGGGCGTAGAGGATCCGTTGCCGAAGCTCGAGCAGATGTTCAAGGAATGGCCGTTCGTCGTTGTCGACGCTGGCGTCGTGGGCCGTAGGGTCTAAATCAGCGCTCATGAGGGCTTCGAGCTTGTCGAGTCGAGTTCGGTATTAGCCTCAGCGCTACCGGCGGATACCGGCCCGGCTTCCAGCGTCGCGCTTGCTGTTGGATTTTCCCCTTCGTCGTCTGGCGCAAGAGGTTCTTGCGCGCCAGCCGAAGCCATTTCGTTTGTACTGCTATCGACAGTGTTAGCTGTGGGCTCTTCCACAGAATCGCGTACCTCGGACTCCAGTCGCTTCATCTCGTCCATGATGGCTTCGTTGTGCAGCTGACGCTTAATTTCGTCCATGCCGATTTCTTTTTCGATTTCTGTTTTAACGGAGTTGAAGCTACGTCGCAGGCGACCCAACCAGAGCCCGAGCATGCGCAACGTTTCGGGTAAGCGCTCTGGCCCAAGCACCAGCAGCATGACCACGGCAACGATCATCAATTCCGGAAAACCGATATCAAACATTGGGCTGCTTCAGTCTGTGGAGCTTAGACTCCGGTATCGCTGTTGTGCTTAGCCCGGGCGTTCTCGTTGGCGGCGACCTCGCCTTCGATCACTTTCGGATCGGGCTGTGGCTCGGGCTTATCTTCTTCGGCGACAGCACTGCGGAATCCTTTGATCGCGTTGCCGAGGTCTGCGCCGATGTTCTTCAGACGCTTAGGGCCGAAGAGCAGCAGCACAATGGCCAATATGATCAACAACTCCCAGATGGATAGTCCGAACATGGGTGATCTCCTGATGTTCTATTTGAGCCGCATTATAGGCGCGGTAAGGGTCGGGAAAGTGCGGTGTTCGTCAATCTAGTGCCCCGTCTGGCCCGCATCGGAGCTAGTGGCGCCCCTACTGGCTTTTTCTGCCAGTCCGGAGAGGCCAAATCGGTCCTGCAGACGTTGGGATACTTCAGTAGGTTGCACATTCAGCTGCATCAGCATGACCAGGCTGTGAAACCACAGGTCCGCGACTTCGCCTACTAAGGCCGTTCGATTTTTTTCGGCGCTGTCAGTTTCCAGGTTTTTCGCGGCAATGAGCACCTCGGTCGCTTCTTCGCCCACTTTTTCCAGAATCTTGTCTAGACCCTGCTCGTAGAGGGCGGCGACGTAGGAGGTTTGCGGGTCCGCTGCGCGCCGAGCGTCGAGCACCTTGGTGAGTTGATCAATGATGTCCATGCTGGCTGCGGGTCTCGATGAGGGCTGGTAAGGGACCATTGTAACCGCAGGGACGCCGCCGCTCACGATGGCCGAAGGAGTCAACTGAGCATAAGCAACACTGCACCGACAGCGCCTGCCAGCC
>JBPCXR010000302.1:0-24883 GCA_051027215.1 Pseudomonadales bacterium
GACTGGTCGGGCCGTACCAGCTCGCCTTCCGCGGTGCTGGCAAAAGCCCCGTCAGATCGCGCAGACTAAGCAAGTTCAGCTCAAGGTACGTATGCCAATGTCGGATGCGTTCATTTCCTACGCGCGCTCGTCGGTGAGTTATGCGCGTACTGTCGCAGAGATGCTCCGGTCGGTCGGCTATAGCGTGTGGATGGACGACGAGCTGCCGGCTCATCGCAACTTCACGCGGGTCATCGAGGAACAACTCGATGCGGCCAGCGCGGTCCTCGTGATCTGGTCCGCAGATGCCGCTGAATCCGACTGGGTGATGTCAGAGGCCGAGCGAGCTCGCGGCGCTCACAAGCTCGTGCAAATCCGCGTGGACGATACGCGGCTACCTATGCCCTTTGACCAGATTCAGTGCGCCGACCTCCGAGATTGGACCGACGACCCAGATGCTGCGGCCTGGACAGGTGTCCTTCGCGGCATTGCAGATCTGGTGGAGCCAGGAGCGTCGGATTCACCAGCTAAAAGAAAACGCAATGCTGCGGAAACGGGACCGCTATTGGCGATTCTGGCGTTCGAAAATCTATCGGACGACCCTGAGATGGTTTACTTCTCGGATGGTCTCTCCGAGGAGATCCAGCAAACCGTATCGCAGGGCACGGACCTGAGAGTCATTGGCCGAGCCTCCAGCTTTCAGTTCCGAGGCGCGGAAAAGGCGGCAAGTAACGTCGCTTCAAAATTGGGTGCTACCCACGTTCTAGACGGTGCTGTCAGGCGCAGCAACAACCGAGTGCGGATCTCTGCTCAACTCGTCGCGTGCGCTGTCGAGACCACCCTCTGGTCCGACCGATTCGAGGGCGATTTGACCGACGTGTTCGCGCTGCAAGACGAGATTGCCGCGGCGGTGGCCTCCGCCTTGAGGCGCGAGTTCGATGGGGATTCGCGGTCGGCACTTGATACCCTGACGTACGATCTGTATTTGAAGGCAAAAGCCCTGCAACCGAAAAGTATGAACCTCACAGATAGAGTGCAGGCGAACCTTGCTCGAATAGCGATGCTGGAGGAAGTGGTTAGCTCGGCTCCGGACTTTTCGCCAGCGTTGGCTGCACTCGCGTTATGCCGCGCCCAGAGCCTGCGGACTTTCGGCCGTTCGCACTTCCCGGCCGTCACGCTCGACAGTGTCGTTGATACAGCAAGATCCGCACTTGAACTTGATTCTGGCCTGGGCGTTGCGTATCAGGCGCTCAGCTGGGTCGAGCCATCGTCGAGCTATGGCGCGCGCGAGTCTTTGCAACGACAGGCTTTGGCCGTTGCGCCGAACGATGCCGACGTACTCCATTCGATGGCCGAGTTCTGCCACAGCGTCGGTTTCATGAGGGAACGGCTGAGATTCGTCGAACGGGCCTGGCGATTGGATCCAGTGAGTTACGCGGTTTCGTACGCAAAGGCACTCGACCATTTAGGGCGCTACGACGAGGCGGTCAACCTGTGGAATCAGGTGCTGGCGGAACACCCCGATGAAGAATCGACGATGCAGGGTGCAATCAACGCTGCCGCTGCAACCGCTGACTGGGAGCGCCTGGATATGCTCGTGAATTCGGCCATAGACAAAGGAATGGACAGCGACGTGTTTTGGACGTACGTCAATCACAACCGCAACCTGCGAACTCTAGAGCCCGAGTACGCCGCAAGACATATACGCGTGGGCAAGGAAGCGTTGGCGCAATACGGCACGTTTCCGCTTTCATATCCGTGCTCGTTAGCCCGCATGGGATTGGCGGACGAAGCCTTTGAGATGCTGGAGGTCGCGTCGTTCGACAAGATGTTAGATTTCACCCTGTTCGAAGGGGTCGATGGGGCGATCTTCAGGCATGAGAATCGCGCGCTCACACTGGACCGGCGTTTTGTAAGTCTATGTGCGAAGCTCGGACTTTGTGCTTATTGGTTCAGTGCCGGGCGGTGGCCTGACTGTGCTGACCAGGTACCCTACGACTTTAGAACTGAAGCGCGCCGCTTGATGACATAACCGAGCGACCTGCTTTCCAAACGAATCCTGAAATCACAGATGGGTCCGTCGATCTCCGGTACTGAGCGGCAGCCTTCCCGTTAGCTGATCTTCTAAGCCCTGCTTGCCATGAGTGCTTTCGGCCACAAGCAGACATCCGTCACCTGTTTTCGTCATCTAGTCCCGCTGGCTGCAGGCCCTCTCTGATCGTGGAAAAGTAGTCAGCCGTATGATCAGAGGCATCTAGAAGGCTCTGTTCGATGACCTCACGAAGTGCGGGAGGCAGACCAATTTCCCCGCCTTCCTCCTTATATCGCTCCCACCAAGAACGAGCATAGGGGTTTCCTAAGATAAACGGGGCGTCGCCTTCCGCAAACCAACGCCACTGGTCCTCATCGACGAACCCATCGCCCGCGGAGTAGTAAGAGTGTCGCCATCGCATATAGTGCAAATAGATGTAAGCGTCCATAACTCTCTGTTCAGAGAGGGTCAGGTCGCTGGGGCTTTCAATCGACTTTGCCCACATCAATGCAGGATTTTCGCCCATCATTGCTAATTCGGACTGTAGCAGAGACTCTTGGGCACTCGTGTTCATTTGGGCTTTGATCGCACTAGTGTTTTGGTTGATTTGAATGCCGACCAGCAGAAGCCCACCGAGGATTCCAATGTTCGCACCAACCTGTACCCAATTGCTTACCTTGTGTGTATCCATCCCGCCTTCCAGACGCTAACCTCACCCAGAGTACACTAATAATCGCATTCTTTTGAAGGCCGTTTGGGGTCAATAGCGGCGGTAGATGCCGCACACCGTGGAACGTCTGCTTTGGAGAATATCTGGCACTGTCTGCCAGGTCAGATCCCACTTATTACACTTAAGAGGGCTCCGTAGCACTACGCATCGGTCTACTTAGGCGTTCAGCCACTTCTCCAGCAACCGGTGGTGCCAACGAACCTTAATGTCCTGATAATTCCCTAACGTCAGGCCGCCCGGCGGTTTCGCCGCCTTGAGACCACGCTGGACGCGTGCAACGTTCTCTACATCCTGATTGAAAATGTTGCCGAAGTGCTCGTCATCTCCCAACCATTTGATTTTCGCAGCTGGCGGTCGCTCCTCACCTTCTGGCAGAGACACCATCATCATGATCTCCATGATGCATTTATCAGGATTGCGTCCATAAGGTCGATGTCTATAGAAGATCGGTCCGGGCCATGGGGAGATGTTCGGAAACACGTGATATTGAATTGCCGCGGTAAGCTCCAGATCCGTTGGCGGTGAGCCAATATAGCCATGCGCGCCACGCGCCCTTGCTGCGTCTGCCAAGAGTTTACGAGTGGTAACGCCCTCTGGCAGTTCATTCATGCCCTGTTCCATTTTCGTAGTACCCGCCTCACTTACGGATTCGCCACGGAAAAACATCTCTTCAATAAGTTCTTGTTCGGTGAGTTCATAGGGCAAATTTGGGTTCGGCATGGGGGGCGCCATGGTCATGCGACTCCAATTAGCATCGCCACCCTCATAGATGTTGTACTCGGTATTCGAACCGTCGCCGCCGAGCAGGCCCATGGACATTTGCGGATGGGTCGCCAATACATGAAAGGCTTCCATGAAGGCTTCTTGAGCCAACTTCCAGTTGCAATCCACCACCTTAGCGCTGTGCGTTGCCTTCCATCGCGTGGCAAACGGCCAGCGTTCAAAGTGTTTGGTGATGTCGCCCAGAAAATCCAACAACGGCTCAGCATCATCATCGATGTTGATAAACACCAAGCCATCCCAGATTTCACAACGCACCTCAGGTAGCCCAAACTTTTCTCGATCGACATGAGGAAAATCAAACTCGATCGACGGCGGGATCGCTTTGAGCGAGCCGTCCAAATTCCACGTCAAGCCGTGGAATGGGCAACGAAACTCAGGTCGGTTGGCCGATTCCAATTGATTTTCGCAAAGCTGCCTACCACGATGCAGGCAGGAGTTATAGAACGCCTTCACCTGATCTGGCTGCGTGCGCACGATAATGAAAGACCAATCAACAATGTCGTAAACAATGTGATCGCCAACTTCTGGAATATCTTGCTCGAAACACGCCAGCTGCCAGACTTTGGCCCACAACTTTTCTACTTCGCGATCGGCCCACTCCTGGGAGATGTAGTGATCTCGTGACAATGGCTCTGAACCCAAATAGGTGTAGTCTGCGTGGCGCAGCTGCCAAGGCACTTCCAGCGTTTCTTCGTTCAGCAACTCTTGTACTTGTTTGCCTCTGGAGCGGGTCATTCCCGGCTCAGGCGAACCGCCGAAATCGCTCTTGTGATCTTGCTTGGAGTTTTTTGCTTCGGCCATTCGCTGATGCTCCTGTAACTGTTAGCTTTATCTTTTTAAACCGCTATCGACGTCGAGATTCATTGTCTGTCTACGCGCGTCTCACGCCCACTTTTCGCAGTCGCACATCGCCGCTGACCTTCGCCTGGCAAGCCAAGCGCCAGATGGCGTCCTTCTTCGGCAGCGTTTGCGCGATTTCTTCCAAGCCCTGGGCCTCCCAGGACTCGATCGCAGCGAGTTGGTTTGCGCCATCGATTACCATGCACACACAGGTCTTGCAGGTGCCCTGACCGTTACAAATCGTCGGCCAAGTGTAGTGGTTGCGCAATGCAGCTTGCATGATTGTCTCGCCAACTTGGACATCGAAGGAGGCACCGGACGGTTCGACATGAATCCGCGCCACAAGCGCTCGCCAGGCTAGCGCCGACCGCGCATGGAAAATTGGCCAAGCGCTGTTGCGCCTTCGGCCGTTTTACCACCGACGTGACCGATCATATGGTGATCAGCGTAGGTCAAATCACCCGACACCCACTTGGCATCCGGAGTGAATATGCCTGTACGGCTGGTCTTGGGATCCTCAACCTGAACCATACCGTCGTCCATGGTCTGGTAGATATAGCCGCTATAAGCGTGACGAATGCGCATATCCCGTCCTCCAAGGGTTTCTCCATGGTATGCCCTGCCAGTATCCACCTGTCAACTCCAGTGTTCTCTACGCCAACCTGCAATTCAAATAGTACTCAGATTTGCCGCTTCGAACGCTTCTTCAAACGCGTTTTCACACATCAACATATACTCGGGACCAGGTGAGCGCGGTGACCATGGCATGAGACATTTGACCCCTAAGTTTACAGCCACACCGCCGGTTCGGCGCATGGCGTCCTACCGGCGAAGGGCATTTGCTCGGGTGTTGATGCCACCGATCCTGAGATACACTGAACCCCGATTAGCTAAAGGTTGGTTCTATGAGTTCTTCCTCGGCTCCCTCAGAAGCGGATATCCAAGGCATTGTTGGCCATCAGTTTCCAGGTGGTTTCTACACGATCGATCACTGGGAAAACTTTCTGCTAACAGAATGCACCGGCGCGGAGCTATTGCCAGATGGACTGGCGCATCCGGTAGCCCTGTTTCATGTACCAATACTAGGTGCGCAAACGTCCATTGGTGAGATGTTCGCCCTCGGAAAAGCCGATTCGGACTCCTCGATCGGCATTGAGAGTTACGATTGGGAACTGTTTCAACCGTTGCAGGAGCAGATGCGCTATCGGGTTGAAGGAAAAATCACAGAAGCTGCGCGCAAAACCCAGGGCGAGCGGGTGTTCGACCGCATTCAATTTCAGTTTGATCTAACGGACGAGAGCGGCGTACACACGGCGCGTACCACGATTACCTGGCACTACGGGCGCAGCAACCTATGAAAATTGATGTTGGAGACGAGATACCCCCATGGGTCATGGAGAGTGTTCGCCCAGAACGAATGCGAACTATGGCAGCCATCCTGCGGGACCCCAATCCAGTACATTGGGATCGCAAGGTAGTCGCTAAGCTGGGCTATGGCGACCACACCATCAACCAGGGCCCGTTGGGGCTGAGCTATATGGTCAACATGTTGCACGCCTGGACCGGACCCACCAGCATCCGCCGAATCGTCATGCGCTTTCCACAGGCCGTGCTGGATGGGGACCACATTGTCGCCAAGGGACGCGTGACAGCGCTGCGCGAGGCCAACGGTGAACAGCTGGCAGACTGCGATATATGGCTGGAGCGCGATGGAACGAAACCGCCGCTGGAAGGCAGCGCGACGGTTTGCATCGGCTAGTCGACGGCGCCAATCGACGAAACAAACCCAAGTACATAAGAGAGTTGCTCACTCGATCTACTCCTAGGGACCGAATGCGACGCACGATAATCGCCACGACCGGAGTCCTCGCCCTGCTGGGGATCGGTCTCTCAGTCGAACACCTTATCGACGGGGATCACTACAACCCAGGCTTCGATGCATATCCACTAACGACGCGATCCCACGTCGTATTTGGAGGACTGTTTCTCGCTTTGGCAATGCTCCAGTTTAGTAGCCGAATTCGGGCGAAATACTCAGTATTCCACCGGTTCTCGGGTAGAGTTGCGATAAGCATGGGCGTAATTAGCGGCGCTGCAGCACTAATTATCGGTTTCGTGTTTCCTTTCTCTGGAACGCCCGAGGTCATCGTGACCGGTCCGTTTGCGGGACTGTTTGGGCTCGCGTTAGTCAGGGGTATGTGGCTGGCGCGCCATCATCGATTTGCCGAGCATCGAGAGTGGATGATTCGATCGATGGCATTGGCAACAAGTATCGCGACGCAGCGCCTAATCTTTGTACCCGTGCTGATCGCACTCGGCGGTACGTTAGAAGTTGCCTATTGGCTTTCCGTTACAGCCTTTGCGATAGCGTTTGTTCTTCACTGTGCCGTCGCTGAATGGTGGATTCGATCAACGCGACAAACCAACATGGACACAACCAATGCCTCGCCACTACCGAATTAGAGACTGCTTGCGGCAGATCTCGACGATTGCGTGAGACTCGAACACGTGAACAGGCAACCAGTAAGTGGTACGGAAGGCTACGCAAACGAAGCACCATTGCTGTTCAAGCGCTATGAAAACTTCGAATTCACGCAAGTTCACGCACCGGTACTTCAGTTTTTCCCCAAAAGGCCGTCGCGCATCGTGGATATCGGCGCGGGCACTGGGCGCGACGCTGCGCACATGGCATCACAAGGCCACTGCGTAATTGCCGTTGAACCAACCAGTGAGTTGCGTGAGCCTGCGGCATTAATCCGCCGCTCGCAAAATCTTGAGTGGCTAGACGATAGTCTGCCCAACCTATCTAAGCTCTTGGACCGAGGCGAGACCTTTGACCTTGTGATGCTCAACGCCGTATGGATGCACCTAGATAAACGCCAGCGCGAAGTCGGCATGCGTAACATCGCACGGCTTACGCGTTCGGGATCTCGAGTAGTCATGTCGCTGCGCCATGGACCGATTCCGAACGGGCGACGCATGTTTGACGTATCTGGCGACGAAACGGTGCAGCTCGGACGACAACATGGGTTTAAGTCGCTTTTTAATGCGCATAGCCCATCTATTCAAGAAGAGAACCGAGCCGCAGGCGTATCTTGGACCCGGGTGGTACTGGAACATACCGAACCACAACGGCGGTGAGCCACAGTCAGCTTGAAATTCAGCTCCTCTGCGCCAACCGCTGAAGCGCGGCTTCGCGAGCACTAAAACTATTCATTGGGCTGTGTAGCTCAGTGGGGTTCCAGTTTTGCTTTGCTAGCGCATCCCAGCTGTTTCCGAGCTGCACGGCATCATCGTATCGCGGTGGGCTGTGCGCACCTGGGCCAGGCTCATAAACGTAGCTCGGCGACGAGATATACAAGACACGGGCAGGAGAGTCTGCGTCCGAATTGTCTAGCTGAAAGAAAGTGCCTGGGCGTGTGAGCGCCGCAGCGGCTGTAAACCCTTCCCCACCCAGACTCGCTGGAGTGCAGAGGTGCACCACGTAAGGATCGCCCTCCTCCAAGGGATCTTTCATATGGATCCGCAGCTCTCCCTCCAATAGCAGCGTCACCTGATAGATAAAGGGATGCACGGCGATGTTGCCTCTCACATTGGGGTCGATCTGGCCCGCTGCAATGGCCAACCCATCGAAGAGACCTGGAGGTAGGCCGCTCGTTGCGTCATTAGGGTTTAAAAAGGCGTTAACTAAGGTCTGGTCGGGGACGCGGCAAAAACCTTCGTTGGTTGTATTCGGATTCAGACACTCAAAGATTCTGTTCATTTTTTAGTTCCCTCCGCACATATTCCCGCGTCTAACGTATGCATGAACCAATTTTGCTCCTATCGGGCGTCAAACGCCTACTCACAGGTGTCTTCTGTTAGCGCTACGGATTTACCCCTAGGTCGCTGAGGCTTAGAATTGACAACGTATTGCAGTCCGCACTTCGAACCAGGAGTAGGAGTCGTGTCAAAGGTGATTCTGCTGGGTGGGCCAACCGGCGTTGGCAAATCCACAACACTAAAGCTCTTGGAGAACCGCCTCCCGAAGTCCGCTGTCTTGGATGCTGACGACGTCTGGCGAATTTCGGATGACCTGGCTGTGAATGGCACCCGGCGCCTCGCTTTGTCCAACGTCATCAATGTCATGCAAGGCTACTTCGAAGCGGGCTGTGACTTGGTCATTCTTACATGGGTGTTCGCGCGACCCCAACTCTATGAACCCGTCATCGCCGGCATCCAAAATTCCGCCGATTCAGCACATCAGGTTTACCTCATCGCTTCTCCCGATTCACTCAAGCAGCGTCTTAGTGGGCGGCAAGACTCGCACAAACTGGAGTACGCATTGAGCCGACTTGAGCTAATTCAAAACTTACCCTTCCCAAAGATCGACACGACGCATCTTTCTCCCACTGAGGTGGTGGATGCACTCGCTGGGCACATTGGCTCACTGTAGGAGGGCTCTCAAATGACCCCTACAGCCAGGCGCATTGACCTGGTCTACTTGATGGGGCCACCGGGTTCAGGTAAATCAACGTTAGGCAACGAGTTGAATAGGCTCGGCATCGCCGACTTTACCGATCTCGAACCAATGTTGGTGCGCAAATATGGATCAGGGGAGAAATTCGCGAAGCAGCGACCGATGGTCCACCGGTGGATTCGCAATTTCTATCGGGAGCAACTCACCACGGTTTCATTGCCAGTGGTTGTCGAGACAACCGGTATCGGAGACCGCCCGTTTCTCGAGGAACTCTGTACAAAATATCGCGTGTTATTCGTAAAGTTGGATACGCCACGAGATCAATGTGTGGCCCGAGTGGGGTCGCGTGCCAGTGGGCAACATGTAAATGAGCATAGTAGCGAGGCTACAGGCCGTTTCTTCGATTACTGGCACAGTGAAATTGAACAGAGCTACCAGTTCGCGTTGACGGTGACGGGAAGAAGTCTTGCTGATGATGCCAAGGCGATTCAACAGGCCCTCTGAGTTTAGACCGCAAGAGTGACGGTTGCTGATCGAAGCCGGGAATAGCTACGTAGATGCTTAGGTATCCGGGCGTTCACGTCATTTTGTGGACTCTTCATCTTAAGGGCTCTTCATTAGGCGGGCCGGAACCGCGAGTATCGGGCAATGGGCTCTGCGCAGCACTTGTTCTGTCGTACTTCCACGTAAAAGATCCAATACACCGTCATGACCCGCTGTGGGCATAACGATTAAGTCGGCCGAATATCTATCAGCAGCAGACAAGATCTCCTCTACCGGCTCCCCTTGAACCCGTTCGGTCAGCCAGGTCCAGTTCGCGTCTTCGGTAGCTGGCGGCTTCGGTATTGAATGGTCGCCCACATGGAACAGTCTGATATCTACGTTTTCATCACCGAGCGCATCAGCGACTCGCCTTGAATATTCAATAGCCGCAGTGCAATCAGGTTCTAGGTCCACCGGCACCAGGATATTTCTCAAACTCAGGCCACCATGTTCATACGAAACCAAGCCACGTTTTATGTCGGCGGGAACGAACAGGGTCATCATTCTGGTCCATCGAGCCATAGCCTCAGCGTCAGAGCGATTGAACCAACGTGAAAGCCCTTCGCGTCCCTCGGTGGCGAGCACCAAAAGGTCCGCTGGATGCTCGTCGGCAAAAGTCATTGTAGAGAACACGGGAAACCGGCTGGAGACAGAAACCTTTGTCACCCGCACGCGAAACTCTTCAAAGATCGCCGATCGAGGGCTGCCGGCTTCTAGCAGCCCCCACCTCTCTAAGGTCTTACGGATCGGAGGGAACTCTGACCATTTTACATCCGGCTCCTTCTCTGGCCCAACATGCAAAATGGTCAACTCGGTCTGTCGAATCAGTGCGATCGCCAGGGCATGTGCAAAGGCTTGACTACTCGCTGGTGAGAAATCTGTTGGGTGCAAAACTGATCCCACCAGCGGGACTCTTTCCAGATCGTTTTTCACCATATCTTTCGCGCCTGCAAGTGCCTCGGTCCTGGATTGTAGCGTCGAGTGATTCTCGGGAAAAGCCGCGGAAGCGTTGTGCTATTCGGCGTACAGCGCCTGAAAATTTCCTGCAAAGAACTTGGCCGATTGTGCTGGCGTGAGTGTCTCGGTGCTCCGAATGAAACGCCCCAACGGATCCCTGCCACCTTCAGCATGGGGGTAGTCGCTGGAAAACAAATAGATGTCCTCACTCGACTCCTGGGTCAGCTGGGCGACATCTTCGAACGGATAGGGAGTAAACCGCAGTTGTTGCGCAATCTGCTCTGATGGTCGCCTAGACATCTTCGCAAGCTGAGGTTCGGAGCGCGCCCAAATAGCGACGGCATAATCCAACCTTCGCATCATATCCGGCACCCAACCTGCCCCAATTTCAATCACACCACCGCGCAACTGGGGATGCGCCTCCAGCACGCCGTCAAGAATTAGCGTAGAAAGAAATCGCTGAGCGGCGAAGTGAATAACACTGAGGTCTTTGCTACCAATCACCTCGGCACCACCACGCGCTGACACGGTCTCCGGGCGCCCATCGTTCATCCATTGATCTTCAATGGCTATGGGCGCGCTACCTACGTGAAGAATGAATGGTACGCCAGCCTCGGCGAGCGTAGCCCAGATCCTGTCTAATGCCGGATGCCCCGGCGCGCGGCCACCCGGTGCATCCGCCGCTACCCATACCGCGCCAAGGTTCAGCGACAATGCATGGGTGATTTCACGAAGAGCCCGCTGCGGATCTTGCAGCGGAACCATGGCAACACCGATCAAGCGCTCGTCCGCTGCGCAGAACTCCGCCATAGACCGGTTGTGGGCTGCTGCGGCGCCATAGGCGATGTCGTCGCTGGCGGCGTCGAAGATCAGGCGCGCACAAAATGATGAGAAGACCACTTGTCGCCGAAATCCCAACAGGCTTAAGGCCTGACTCCGTTCTTCTCCGTTAAAAGCGCCCAAAGCGTCGTGCCACTTAGGTCCTTTCGTCAGACTGTCGCCAAGCTCAAGAAGCTTTTCAACATGTTCGGCCGAATGCTTTGCTTGCCCCGCGTAAGCCTCGGGCTCAAATTGACCTGTTAGTGCGGCGCCTAGGTCTGGGAGTTGCTGACGAATCGCTCTCGAGGCGTTCCGAGTGAGAAAATCCGGTAGCTCCATAAGGTGACTGTCTGCATCGAATACGACTCGTTCGCCGGCATAGCTCACTTGGCTGGCTCCTAGGGCTTATTGGCTGGCCCTCATACTACGCCATTTGCTCGAACTCGCCGATGGGGGCTCTATTCGATCACGCCGTTCCAAATGGCAATGCGCGGCTCATAGCCCATGTACCAGCCAGAGTATTCGAGCGTACGCCGCGTTTGCGCGCCGGTGTTTTCATTGGTAACCACCAAGGACGTCAAATTGCCATCGGCGTTATAAGTCCACACAACCGACGACTCATTGATGTTGTCGCCATTCGCGTCTCGAGTTTGAGTCAAGCGCTCGTCGTTGTCATTAAAGGTGCGTTGAACATAGACGTCGAAGAACCCGTCGTTATTATTGTCCCGCTCGATATAGCTCATCAGGACTCGACGCTCAGGGTCGTTGAGCCCTTGACGAATCTGCGTTTGATTCTCAACCCAGTCGACCAGACCATCGTTCCCCTCATCACCTTGGGTGAATCGATCTACCGTGCCGTCTGGGTTGTCTTGCCAGGTTACTCCAATGACTCTGGTACCGTTCGCGTCTACGGTCCTCACCTCCGATTCACGATCACTGGTCGAGCTTGGATAGGTATAGGTTCGGGTCCAGTCATTAATCCCGTCGAGCTCGTCGTCACGCGTCAATGTCGAGAAGAATGTCGGCGCGTGGTAGGTATACCGGAATTCGCGATCAAACGTGCCGTCAGCCTGAAAGTCCCAGCGCTCGCGCGTGATGTCACCATCGGTGGACCATTCCTTGAAGCCGATAAAGTTCAAGTTGCCGTCTCCGTCGTTATCTCGCCGCTCTTCAAGGACGTTGCCACTGGCGTCGTTGACGTAAGTAATGATGGTCGTTCCCTCCGCATCGACGTACTCCTTCGTGATCAAGAAACCCGCAGCGTCGTGGGTGAATAGCACCGAGTACGGATCGGCGCTTGAAGCGTCATCGAACGTGTTTTCGGTCGAGACGATTAAGCCGGAGTCGTTACGGAAGGTCATGATGGCCGTTTGTTCTGGAATACCGTTCTCGTCCCCGTCAAAGCGGGTGGTCACCGTGGCGAATTCCGGTGGTGATACCGTCAACGCCAAAGTCTGTGAGTCACTACGCCCTTTGCTGTCGGTGACGACAATTTCCAGGGAAAACTCACCGAGCTCAGTCGGCGTGCCATCGAGTACACCCGTGGCCGAAACCTGCATGCCAGGCGGAAGTCCACTAGCGACGTAAGTTAACGGGAGCTTGCCACCAGCCACCTCAACCTGCATGGCCAAAAAGGAACTTCCTATGGTAGCGCTGGGTACGGTGCTGGTTGAGATGTCCGGTGCTGCAGTATTGCCACCCCCGCCACTGCATGCGCTTAAGGCAACAATTACCACTACACAGGCCAATCGTTTCATCACATTCTCCAATCCGTTGGGTTTGCTCATTGGCTTGGATTAAAAGGGATCGGGTGCGGGCTGCCATTCCCACGGTTGTGGGTCATCGACAGAAATGTGAACCGGTTATCTGGATCAATTGGCGTTTCTTCGGGGCACAACTCGCCCGGATTCGCAATCCTCTAGCCTCTTCATCGCAATTGGCGTTTGCTTTGACCCGGTGACGATCCCCATCCGGGGCCGCGCTTGCAAAGCGTGCATCGAGGGAGAAAACTGTGCAGAAGAGAACTCACCTCAACGCTACCGCCAATTCAGGATTCAACAGGGGACGACGCTGGTGATTAATCGCATGGACAATCCGATCTGCCCAGCCAGCCTTGAGGAGGCCAGGCTGGCAGATGCAGAAGTATTGGAATGCCCGTACCCCACCTATGATCTACTGCGACAGCAAGCGCCCGTTTGGCAGGATCCCGCAACGGGCATGTACGTAATCACCCGCTATGATGACCTTCGTAAAATTCTGCTCGACACCGAGCATTACAGCAACGAGCGCCCTAGCAACGACCATGCAAATCTCACCGGCGCGGCGCGCAAAGCGTACGAACTCTTCAAAGCGGAAGGCTGGGTTCCCGGTGTCTCCTTAGCAGGCCGTGATGACCCGGAGCACAAGCAAGTACGCGCGGTGTTCGACTCGGCGTTTCGACCGAAGCGCATTAACGAGCTAGACCCTGAGGTGGCGGCATTGGCGTACCGGCTGGTGGACGATTTCCTTGACGACGGCTCTTGCGACATCGTCAAACAACTCGCCGTGCCGCTACCGCTGATCATCATCTGCAGACAGATGGGCGCTCCGGAGCAAGACATCTGGCAGATTAAAGAATGGACAGAAGCCTGGATCAAAGGTGGCGGATTTGGCCAGAGCGAAGAACAAGTGCTGTGGGCTACGCGAATGGAGATTCAGGCGCAGCACTATTTTCAAGCCATTTTTGAGCGCTTGAGAAAAGCGCCGGACGATACGCTGTTGTCCGATTTGGTGAACACGGTGATTCCCGAATGGGGACGCCCTCTCAACGACAATGAGCTGCACTGCCATATGATGCAGGACACCTTCGTCGGCGGCTCAGAAACCACCACCAATGCGCTCTCTGCCGGTATTATGCTGCTGGCTCGAAACCCGGAAATCTGGCACCAGCTCAAGGCGGGGAACGAGCAGCAACTGAAGACGTTTTGCGAGGAGGTAGTGCGGCTAGAAGGGCCAGTGCAGGGACTCACCCGCATGGCGAAAGTCGACATGGAGTTGCATGGGGTGCAAATTGCCAAAGGCGCGATACTCATGGTCCGCTTTGCTGCAGCAAATCGCGATCCAGAGCATTTTTCTTGCCCTAACGACATAGATGTAGAGCGTAGAAACGCCGCCTCGCATTTGGGATTCAGCTCCGGCACCCACTATTGCATGGGTGCTCCACTCGCCCGTCGTGAGCTGTATTGGGGTTTCAAAGCGTTTTTAGACAGAATCGACCACTTCGAACTGGCCGAAGGAACGAACGATTTGCGCCACTTTCCCAACTACAGCTTGCGGGCGCTGAACGAATTGCATATCGAATTTGTGGCACTGTGAGGCATGCTACAAGGTTTCGATAGGCCCGGATTACACGCCCCGCTGGTTTCGATACTGCGCCCAGCGATCGAACGATTTTGCAATCTCTTCGGCGCGCGCTTCAAGGGGTGCTCGAAACTCTTCATGTGACAATATGTACAACTCGTTTTGCCGCACCGCGTGCAACACCATGTCACCAATCACCGCTGGCGGCATCATGTCTGTGGCTCTCTCCTCGAGAGCCGCTTGCCGCTCTTCGTCCGCCAATCCCCTACCTACCAACCGATTATCCTGACTACCTGCCAGTGCCTCAGGGCGATTGCGCTCAGAATCAAATAGATTGGTGCCAACGACGCCAGGGCACAGCACAGAAGCTCCAATGTTCTCGGATGCCAGGTCAAGACGCATACTTTCAGTAATGCCGACCACCGCAAACTTGGTGGCGTTGTACACGCTGAGACTCGGCATACCGAGATGCCCGGCAATCGATGCGGTATTGACAAAGTGACCAGCCTCCCCCTGAGCGCGAATGTGCGGCAGGAAAGTCACAATGCCGTTGATCACCCCCTGGAGGTTAACCCCCATGACCCAATCCCAATCGGCATAACTCATATCTGCAACGTGGCCACCGACGGCCACACCCGCGTTGTTACAAACTACGTGGACCTTGCCGAACGCACTTAGGGTCGCCTCTTTTGCAGCACTCATAGCTTGACGATCAGTCACATCGACTTGCAAAGCGATTAGCTCGGCATCGTTGCTGCCAAGCTGTTCGGAAGCCGCTGCGAGAGCAGCATCCTCGATATCGGCGATAGCCACCTTCATGCCAGCAGCAAGAAATGACTGCGCCATGGCAAAACCCAGACCACTGGCGCCGCCGGTAACAAACGCAACCTTGCCTTCGATGTCCTGCATCTGCTGACCCCTACCTTTCGCATCAATACATCATGATTTGAGCACAACCAGGCGCACGATTCACGCCCCTTGGCAAACGCCACTGCGTCCCATTCATTCCCTGCCAGTGAAACCGATCTAGACTCAGCGCTACCTCAACGGTCGCTTACGCGGAGTACCTTAGCCCCTGCGCTCGAATCGAATTTTAACGCGCGCAACGCCGCATTCGCATCTTCTAACACATAGTCCTCTATCGCAGGTCGAATGTTCGCCGCAGCTGCGATTGGCAGAAACTCTGCAATGTCAGCCCGAGTGATGTTTGCCACGCTCTTGATTTCTCGTTCCAGCCACAGATGCTCCTGATAGGACAATTGCATGAGTACAGACTGATCCTTTGTCTCCTTGCGGATGGCGTTGATCACTAAACGCCCACCTGGGACCAGATTGCTCAGGCTTTGGAGCACGGGAGACCATGCCGGCGTGGTGTCGATAATCGCTTGCAGCGGCTGCGGCGGCCTGTCGGTGTGGCAACCCGCCCAGGTAGCACCTAAGTTAAGCGCGAATTTCTGGGTCTTCTCCGACCTTGCAAATACCAACACTGGACTGTTTGGGTAGCTGTGGCGCGCCAACTGCAACACGATGTGCGCCGACGCACCAAATCCGCAGAGCCCCAATGGCTGGCCGTCTTGTATGCCGGCCAGGCGTAAAGCGCGATAGCCAATCGCACCGGCACAGAGTAGTGGCGCCGCTTCGCAATCATTGAACGTCTCGGGAATCGGGACGGCGTAACGTGCCGGCACAGTCATGAACTCTGCGTAGCCACCGTTGACATCGCATCCGGTTGCAACGAAGGCAGCCGACAGGTTTTCAAGCACTGAGCCATCGGAGTGGTGAATCCAGCCAACGCCAACGCGCGTGCCAGGCGGATGAGTCCGCACTTGCTCACCACGTTCGACCACTTCCGCAACGACCTGATGACCTGGAATGATCGGCAAACGTGGCGGTGACAAACGACCCTCAATTTCATCGAGCTCGGTATGGCATACGCCGCAGGTGAGAACGCGCAATAGCAACTCGTGTTCTGTTGGTACAGGCCGCTCGACCTCGACCAATTCTAGTGGTTCGCCGTTTCCGGTCAGCTCTGCAAGTCGCCGCAGCTGCATGGCTTTCATTTTCACTCGACCTCTAGCGCAGGAAAGAGTCCGGACACCATTTTAGCTGGCGCATAGACCCATAATCACCGTCAATGCGCATCAGGCAAATCCCTTATATCACCGTCATTCATCAGGCGCTAAAAGGTAACGGGATGCGTTCTTTCGCAGTGTGGGTTCGTGGTTCAAGAACGCTGTTGAGTGAGCATAGGAAAGCCACAAATGATTATTGGCGTCCCAAAAGAGATCAAGAGTGGCGAGCACCGTGTGGGGTTAACACCCGCAAGTGTCGCCGAGCTACATCGGCACGGCCATCAAGTGCTGGTGCAGGCGCACGCCGGGGATAGCATCGATCTAGACAATCAGCGCTATCAGCTAGCGGGCGCAGAAATTGTGCAGACCGCAGGGGAGGTCTTTGATCGAGCTGACTTGGTCGTCAAAGTCAAAGAGCCGCTGGACTCAGAATTGGATTTGCTGCGGCCGGGCCAAGCACTCTTTACGTACCTGCATCTAGCGCCCGCCAAAACACTCACTGAACGTCTAGTCGCCACGGGCGCAACGGCAATCGCCTACGAAACAGTCACTGATCGGCACGGTAACCTGCCGCTGCTAACACCGATGAGTCAGATTGCCGGGCGCATGTCCGTTCAGGCAGGGGCCCATTGCTTGGAGCTGGCCCAGCAGGGCCGCGGCATCCTGCTTGGCGGTATTCCCGGAACGGCGCCGGCGTCAGTGGTCGTTCTTGGTGGCGGTATTGTAGGGTCCAATGCGGCTCGCATCGCTCTGGGCATGGGCGCAGATGTGACTGTGGTCAATCGCTCGCTCGAAAAGCTCACTAAGCTGGACGCGCTGTTTGGTCCAGCAATGCACACCGCATTTTCCAGTGCACAAGCCATCGAAGAACTGGTATTGGCGGCTGATATCGTCATCGGTGCCGCTTTGGTACCTGGCGGTGCAGCCCCAAAGCTCGTCTCCGGTAAGCTAGTGGAATCCATGCGACGCGGCGCGGTGCTCGTAGACGTCTCCATCGATCAGGGTGGTTGTTTTGAAACTTCGCGACCAACCACTCATGCTGAGCCAACCTACCTTGAGCACGACGTCGTGCACTACTGCGTTGCCAACATGCCGGGCGCCGTTGCCCGGACGTCCGCAACAGCACTGAACCACGCTACCCTGCCCTTTGTACTGGCCTTAGCCAATCAAGGTGTCCAAGCAGCATTACAAAGTGATCCGCATTTACGACAAGGTCTGAATGTGCATGCCGGTAAGGTCACCTACCAAGCCGTCGCAGAGGCTACTGGTCATGAATACGTAGACGCCGAGGCCCTGCTGTAACACCCATCAGATATCAAACAGGTATGACCATGTTAAACATCAATACCCACACCGTTCGATTCATCATCGACCAGGCGAAAACGCTGCAAACCGTACTATCAGGACCGACCCCTGACGCACCACTTAAAACCGTCGAACTGCTTGGCCCTGAGTCAGTAGGTGGTCGGGCCATGGATCCGGCTTACGCTGAAGCGGCAAACGCCATCGAAGCGCTGGATCCTGAGCAGCAGGCGAACCTGGTCGCACTCATGTGGTTGGGCAGGGGCGACTTCGAGCTTGAGCAGTGGGAGAGCGCGCTGGAGACTGCCCAAGCAGAAAGCAACGGGCGCACTGCAGACTATCTATTAGAAACACCGCTGCTAGCTTCCTATCTTGAAGAAGCGCTGGACCTCTACGGAATCGATGCTGATGAGGAATTTGGGTAGCTACACAATTTCTCTCTATTGAGTGTTTACTGCTCCTGCTTGCGGCGAATCGCACGCCTGTATCGGTTGGGAGGTACGCGATCACCCCTACTGAGCCTATGTACGGTGACCTCGGGTGGACAGTTGAAGCGAGCATCTACGATGGATGAGCCGGCCCCAGGTGAGGTATAGCCGAGCATGGTCGCGTGTTGCCAAGCGCCGTGACCGTAGCTGCGAGGTATACGTGCATCCAACGTCAACGGGTATCCACCCGGCAGGCAGATCTGACCACCGTGCGTGTGGCCGCAGAGCAGCAAATCTGCGCCAGCATGAGCCGCCTGACGATAGACCTCGGGGGTGTGTGATAGCAGGACACTGCAGCTGTCCCACGGGACGTCGGAGAGAGCCTCGGCGATGTTGTGAGCACCGAAGAAATGGGCATCGTCGATACCGGCGATGTAGACTGAACCACCGTTGTGGTGAAACAAAAAGTGCTCGTTCATAAGCAGGTGAATGCCCATGTCTTCTAGATCCGGTAGCATTCTCACGCTGTCGTGATTCCCCAACACTGCAAAAGTAGGGCTATGCAGATGCTCACGCAGGCGTGACATGCCGGCAACCACCTCTGACGTGTTGCCATAGGTACGAAATCGATAGTCTCCGGTAAGAACACAGAGATCGTATTCAAGCCCAGCAACTGCTTCTACGATTCGCTCGACAATGTGCTCGCTCATGTCGATGTGCAGATCAGACAGATGCAAGATTCGCAAGCCATCGCACTGCGCTGGTAGCGACTTAAGAACGATGTGATTGTGGACCACGCGAAGCCTGTGGGCGTTGCGCCGTGCACGACCGAGCATGCCAGAAATCCGCAGCGTTCCCCGAATCAGCGCATGGGCGGAATACCAATTCTCAGGGTGAAAAAAGCTCATGCCACCACCGAACACCTGGGACTCATGCTCAGCCTCGATGCCTAATCGCTGACGAGCATGGCGTACGCCAAGCCTGGATTCGATCCGACTGACTAACTGACTAGACAGCGACGTTGCCTCTCGAACGGTCATTTCAGAGCGGTTCATTGTTGCGGGGACTCGCTGTGGAGTCTGCGCACTACCTGTTCCATCTCGCCGCTATTTGCGCCTAGACTTCAATAAGTCCTTCACCTCCAGGTCTGAGATCGGGTAAAAACGCCCGAGCCCACAGCTCGCCCCCGGAATGTATCCCGCTCCTAGATCATCCAACACGGTAATCATGTCTAGATCGCAAAGCTGGTCAAGGGATGTGCGGTACATGATCGTGCGACTCGGTCTTAATCCAGGGCAGGCATGCGGAAGCTCATTAACATAGTTCTTGTGGTGCCTCAGCCGAAACAGAATACTTTCCTTGTCGAGTATTTCCAGCGAGCTAATGCGGCTGAGCTTTATGCAGCGAACGGCGCCCTCCGGTTCCTCGGCACGGGCCAAACCGCTCATGCTTATGAGCATTAGCAAACAGCGCAGCAGATGGACGAATCGGACTCTAGACCGCATATTCATGGACACTCTCGCCAGTGTTATCGTTAAGCAGTTGGCAGCCCGGCTTCTTAGACGGCAATCGCAACCACGAGCGCAGTCAACTCAAGCGAATTCACGCATCCGCCTGGTGCACCTTTTGTTGATGCTCGCATAACTGCTCAAACAATTGGATAGTGAGTTCCCGAAGCACTGATTGCCAGGGCCGTACAACCTGGCCTGCGTTTCAACCCATCTAAACCGTGCGGCCCGCCCGGTCGCCCTCGCGGAAAGCCAGCATGGCGTTGCGTGGTGCTACAGCATCGCCAACCAAGGTGGTTGGTGCATACAGTTTGCACACATCGTAGAGCTCATTACGCGGTATGGGCGAGGTACCCGCTACGACAAAGTCGAAGAATTCCTCGACTGCTTCGCCAGAGAGATTGTTGCGTAGCAGCGCTCTACCCTGGCTGACTTCGGTGAGCACCGTTGACGGTAGCAGCCGAATACCATACTTCGGAAAAACAGTGCGACTGAAGTCGTCGGCATGGGAAACGCCAATATTTCGGCCAAATACCGGTGCCGGGGTCGCCACTGTAACTTTGCCACCGCGAATTGCCAGCGACTCCATCACCAACGTCGTTTCATAGTTGCCAAGCAGGTCGATCACCAGGGCTCGGGTGTCTTTGATCTCGAACTCTGTGCCTTCGAATCGTCCTGCTGCCGCTTGATCAGAAGACAGAACTTGAACCGAGCCATCGCTGGGAATGCTGAGGCTGTTTTCTGTGTACGCTCCAGTGGCCAAGATGATGGCATCGGGCCTCATCTGTTTAACCAACGCCTCGTTCGCTTCGGTCTGCAGCAAGACATCGCAATCGAGGTCCGCCAGCTCTTGTTCGACCCAGTTCGTTGCACTCAGGAGATTTTTGCCATCACCTGCGGACTCGACCAGATTCAGCCGGCCGCCCAGGCGCTCATTGGCTTCTACTAGCGTCACGCTATGACCGCGTTTAGCGGCAATTTCTGTGGCTTTCATCCCTGCGGGGCCGCCGCCGATTACCAGCACCTTCTTGAGCTGTACCACTGGCACGGCCAGCGCTTTAAATCGGTTTTCTTCGCCAACTTCCGGATTCTGAAAACAGGTAATGGGGTGCGATGCGCGCTCGAAGCAACCTTGATTCGAACCGGTACAAGTGCGAACCCGATGCGCTTGGCCTGCTGCTGTTTTGGCGACGAGATCTGGATCCGCGATCTGCGCTCGGGTCATCCCGACCAAGTCACAATCACCATCCTGTAGCGCCTGTTCAGCCAGATCCGGTGTGGGTATTTTACCGACTCCAATCAATGGCACGGCCGCGCCGATGGCCTCACGAAGATTGCGTGTAAGCGGCAGGTACTCGCCAAACTTGTGACGAAACGAACCAATGGCTCTAGCGTAGTGCACGCCTCCGGCGCCTTCTGAGTGATTCAAGTAGTTGAACAATCCGGTACCAACGACACCTGAGGCGATCTCGCAGAGTCGGGCGTGACCCACCCCGCCGTCGTCGGGATCGATAAAATCATCGGCCGAAATCCGAAACCCCATGACTTTGTCTGGCCCAATGGCTTCGCGCACTCGTTGAGCGAGGGTTTTCACGAAGAAGAGATCTTCCCCCCACTTGTCTTGTCGCTGGTTGGCAAAGGGACTGAACGACTGTTGAATCAAATAGCCATGGGTACCGTGCAATTCCACGCCATCCATGCCGTTTTCTGTGGCCACCTTGGCGGCATGAGCGAACCCATCGATGACCTCTTCGATTTCGTCGCTGGTCATCTTGTGGGTCGCCTCACCCTCCAATGTGGTCGTGCCAGAAAAACTCCACAACGGGTGAAAGTCGTCTCGAGTGTCCGACTTGCCTTGAGCACCGAAGTGAAACAGTTGCGAAATGCACTTGGCGCCATGGCGATGCAAGCGGGTGGAGATCTGAGCGAACTTTGGCGCCATAGTCTCGCCATCGAAGACGTAGTGATTGGGAATCTGACTCGACGGGTGCACGTGCATGGCCGTGAAAATGATCAGACCAGTGCCGCCTTCGGCGCGACGTTCCTGGTAGGCCATGTAGCGCTCGCCATCCGAAATCGGGTTAAAGAACTCAAGAAAGGCGGCGTGAGCCGTAGAGACAACCCGATTTTTCAGTTCAATCGGGCCCATGGTAATCGGACTAAGCAGCTTCATCGTCGGCCTCGCCAATTAGACAGAGCCATCTGACTATATGCCGATGGAGCGTCGCTTTCATTAACTTCCTGGCGCTGCTGCGTTCGTAACTTTCCGTGGGTCCTGCGCGAATCGAGTTATCAGATCCGCTCCAGACGCCTGTAGTCAAAGCTACAGCAGTCTTCGATAGTCACAGTCCAGCACTTGCGCCAGCTTTTTTGCCATCGCTTTGCCAACTGTTCGCTTATTGTGCTCCATCTCTGATAGATGATGTTGCCTCGACTCAACCGCGTCGGCGAGCGCCGCTTGTGTTAGATCTGCGCGCTGTCGATACAGCCGCAAGTAGTAGCCGGGCGTTTGATAGTTTGAACCGTGGCGGGATCTAGTAGCTTTGTGAACATCAGAAGCCGGGATCTGAGCTTGTTCTAGATACTCATCGAGCGTGGCACGGATCATCTTCTTGAGTCTGACGCGGTTTACTCTACCGGCAGGCTTAACCACGACCTGGCCAAGGTCGTGGTCTATGTTAAGGGCTGCGTTATTTTTCGTCATTACTCGTTGTCTACCGATTGGCATTTCGCCGATGACCGATATAGAAGACTTCAACCTCAAGCGTTTGCTTGGCCGTTACCCGATAGCGTAACCGATAGCGGTAGTTCAGCCGCAGTCGGTATTCATTCTCCTGAGTTTTTAGGGTGTCCCATCCTTGCGGGTCGATCCCTTGAGCCTCCAGGTCCACGATGGCCAGGTCCGCCAAATCCTGGATCATCAGCGGCAGCTTAATCAGCTGTTTGTAGGCCTTTTTAGTGAGCGTGACCGTCCACGTCACTACGAGTTTATGTATACCATTAAATGGTATTCTCTGTCGAGGGTTGGTCTACAGATCGGCAGCATAGCGGCAGGTGCTTGGCACAAGCTCGATAACCAGCGCAGGCAAAGTGGTAGCGTGAATGCCTTACACCACGGCCACTCTAGCCCTTCCGGATCAACAAAGTTAATCGGAGCGGCACTAATATGACTGTAAGGATTTGACCCACCATTGAGGACGATGGGAGCACTGATTAGCGAGCGATGAGCTACTGAATCACAGCGCCTAAAGTGGTTGTAATCTAAACGATCAGTTTAAGGTGTAACCCAACTATTTGGGTTACACCGGTTCGCGATCTAGAGAATAACGTCAGTCCGCCACAGAGGCCGCCACCCAGCTACCGTGGAAGCCACCCGGGATGCGCGGCAACTCGATTGACGCCACCGGCGTATGGTCCATCGTGGCGGCGTCCATGATCACAAAGCGGCTGCTGTCCGACTGGGCGTCGTAGACGTAGGTCATCAAATAGCCGTCGTCTTCGCTCTTGGGATTGGCAGACGGCACGAACACCGGTTCGCCGCCTACGCGACCGCGACCGAACTCAATCTCTGTGCGTTCGCCCTTTTCTCGGTCGTATTTTAAAATGGCCCCAGCCGCACTCATCGGATCGTCAGAGCTACCCGGTTCAGACATGCTCATCATGTAACCATAACGGTGCTTCAAGCCGATCACGCTATCAGCAACCCGCGGAAACTCCGCTGAGCGGTCGTCGATCTGTTCCTCATGAACCTTGCCGGTGCTGGTATCAATGGTCCAGCGCCACAGCTCTGGTGCCGGGAAGTCCATGGCCGATTCGCGCCATATGTGACTGAAACGGGCTACATCGAGCACGATCTTGTCGCCCTCTTCGTAGGAATTCATCGGGTGGAAGACGTAGCAGGGATTGATGTCGTACCACTGCACCTGGGAGTCATTGCCGTTGCGTGGCATAACACCTAAACGCGCGGGATAGTTATCGTCCCAACGGATCGGCATATCGCCGCTCATTGCTAGGCTCATGTCGAAGACAGCGGGCAGATCCATAAAGATGATGTGGTTCTGAGTGATGTTGAAGTCGTGCATCATCGTCGGACCGCCCACGGTGATGTTTTCGGTTTGCACGAGCTTGCCTTCCGCAGATACTCGTAAGTAACGTAGATAAGGCTCCATTGCAGAGTAACCAAACGCCAGCAGCTCGCCGGTAACGGGACAAATTTTCGGATGCGCGGTAAACGAGCCTTTGAGCACGCCGTCGAAGTCAGTCGGGCCAACCGTGTTCAAGTCACCGTCAACCACATACGGGAAGTGACCTTCCTCGAGCACGAGAATCTTGCCAGCGTGACCCATCACGTGGGTATTCGCCTTGGAGGACTTCATATCCATCATCACTGAGGGATCCATAACATCCACTGATGGATTAGTGATGAAGGGCGTTTGTACGTAACGGTTGCGGTACCACTGTGCCTTACCATCTCTCAGGCGCACTCCATGAACCATGCCGTCTCCGAAAAACGGGTGCGCACTGGTCCCGGTGATGGGATTCGGGCCTGTGCGAATGTAGCGGCCATCGAGCTCGCTGGGAATCGATCCGGTAACTTTTAAGTCGGTGAGCGTTTGCTCTTCGGTTACGGGTCGGCCGTTGCCGCGAAGGTGTACCGGGGTGTCATCAAGGACGGCTGCCATGGCGGGATTCTCCAATTTGGGCGTTTAGAGTCGCTATGGTAGTTGGCCTGGCGGCATAAATCTACCCGTGGTAATTTAAGTACATGAGCCGCCAGAAAACTTCACCTCGAACCGAAGCCAACGGGCCGCGCCGACCTGGCCGGCCGGCCGGACGAACGACCGCCGACGGGGTGATTGCGGATCGCGAAATGCTGCTCGCGGCAGCAGAGAAACTCATCCGAGAAAGGGGCCCGGGCATCTCGTTGGAGGCGATCGCTGTGGAAGCCGGCGTCACCAAACCCATCCTTTACCGCGGGGTCGGCGACAGAGACGCTCTGGTGGATGCGCTCGCCGAGCGGCTAGCGACGCGCATGGCCGCCTCGGTGACTCGCTTGGTGGCACAGGCCTCGGATCCGCGCCAAGGTCTACGC
>JBPCXR010000303.1:0-5467 GCA_051027215.1 Pseudomonadales bacterium
CTGAAGACGGCGGGTACAATCGGCGGCGATAGCTCGGGCTTGGTGTCCATTGGTCGGGCGAAATAGTCGTTTGGCAGCGCGAGCCGTCAATGTCATACAGGGTAGGGCGCTAAGCGGAACTAGAAAAGTAGCTTGCGCTTGATAATTGGCAGTCATCCCAGGCTAGCCATCTACTAGTAGTGCGGAGGAAATTCGATGCCAAGAGTCAAAGAAGTCGATGGAATGGAAGGGTTTGGTGGCGTGTACGCCAACTGCCCGGATTTGTTTAAGGGGTTCATGTTTCGCTATGGACTCGTCTGGTCTCATAGCAAGCTTGATCCGGTCCTTAAAGACCTGGTGCGGCTCAAATCCGCCAGACTGAATGGCTGTCGCTACTGAATTCCCGCTCGATCTGCCGCGGCGCGGCAGAATGGCATGACCGAAGACATGATTGTGCAAATGTACGATCACCAACAGTCGGATCTCGACGATCGCATAAAGCTCGCGTTGGACTTGGCCGAGGATTTCATACTCAACCATGCTCGTGGCGTTGACGACGCCTTGATGGAGCGATTAAAGGCGCACTTTAGTGAAGAGCAGATCGTAGAGCTCACCATTGCCATCGGCATATGGGATTCGGTGCACAAGTTCAACAACGTATTCGACATCGACCCGCCGGTTACCGGCGAGTTGTTCGAGACCGGGGTGCCCGATGTTCCTGAGGACATGTTGCCGTTTGTGACGGATCCAGGAAACAAGTACTAGGCTAATTTGAATTAGTCATCGGCCACGACGAGTGGCGCCATGTTGGCGCTGCCCGGACCAGGCAGGACCGCGGCCTGCACGGTAAATGCTGGCTGATCTTTGAGCTTCGTACGAATCTCTCCGTTCGCTCCCTGGCCCAACAAATCCACGACTTCCGCTGCCATGGTGGCAGCAGACATCATGCCGAAATCGCCCCCTGCGCGCAGCGCATCGGGAATGATGTTGGTGTCGACGCCGCCCGGACAAATGGCGTTCACTCGGATGTTTGTGTCCGCGTTCGCTGCGGCAATCGAACGAACCAGCCCAACCACCGCATGTTTGGTCGCGCTGTAGAGCGGGTCAAACGGCAACCCATTTAGCCCCGCGATGGAAGCGGTTGCGGTAATCGCGCCGCCTTTTGCACGCATGTGCGGGATGAGGGCTTTGAAGCCGTTAAAGACTCCATCGAGATTGACCCCCATGATGCGCTGGTATTGCTCAAGTGAGACGTCCTCAATGGGCAAAAACGCCTCGCCAACGCCGACCGTCATCACACCCGCATTAAGGTGTGCGTAGTCGGGCACCCCCAACGATTCTATGCAGCGTGCGACCGCGGCGTCTAGGCTCACATAATCCGATACATCGCAGCCGATAAATACCCCTCCAAGCTCCTTGGCTAGTTTTGATCCTGCAGCTTCATTTAAATCACATAGCGCAACGCGCGCTCCCGCAGCCGTCAGCTGCCGAGCGACCTCGGCACCAATTCCAGAAGCCGCACCAGTTACGAATCCGATCTTGCCTTGCATCGTTGCCACCTCCCGCAGCGCACTTATAGTGATCAGTCACCAATATACGATATTGTTTGATCAGGAGTGAATAAGGTTGCCGAGTCAGTGCCACCTTGAGTAAGGAGGAACCTATGAATTTGGATTCGATCGATCTCTACGACCCCGAAACTCAGGAAAATTGGTTTCCTGCATATAAGACCTTGCTAGACGAAGCGCCCGTCTACCAGATTCCCGGTACCACGATTTACGTAGTCTCTAAACACGAAGACGTTTGCACCGTCGTTCGGGATGCCAAGACTTTTTCCAATCAGCCGGAAGAGCACGGTGGCGACCTGTTGATCCAGCATGCCGAGGCCCGCCAATATTACATCGATCATGGCCTTGGCAAGGACACGGGCCGCAGTCGTTGGCCGCTACTGGGTATGGACCCCCCTGATCACCGGAAGTATCGGCTGCTGATCGACAAACTCATGCTGGGCAAAGACACCTTGCGTCGCACCCAGCCGCTAATCGAGCAAACCGTCGACCAGTTGATCGATGGGTTTGCGCAGTCTGGCGAGATCGAATTTATCAAGCAGTTCGCCGAACCGTTACCGGTCACGATCATCACAGTGATGATCGGATTTCCGCTTGAAGACATGCCGCAGCTAAAGGAATGGTCCACGACCTGGACATTGCCGTTTGCGCGCGGTTTGAGCTTAGAGCAGGAAATGGAGGTCGCGCGCCAAGGCGTGGAATTCCAGGATTACATCAAACGCACCGCCGATGAGCGGCGCAAGAGTCCCAAGGACGACGTCATTAGTCACTTGGTGCAGGCGCGCTATGACGACAAGCGTCTGCTTACCGATCACGAGATCGCCTCCATCGTCGACAATATGTACGTCGGTGGCAACGAGACGACGACCTTTACCCTTGCTTCAGGCCTGTGGCTCATGCTGCGGGAACCCTCGGTTTATCAGCGGCTTTTAGCGGACCCCACGAAGATTCCGAACTTTACCGAAGAGGTTTTACGGTTTGAGTCGCCCACCCAAGGTCTCTATCGAACTGCAGTTGTAGACACCGAAATACGTGGCGTACCGATTCCGAAGGGCTCGACCGTCCATGTGCGCTATGGCGCGGCTAATCGAGACAGCGAGGTTTTCGCTTGTCCTGACGAATTCGATCTAGATCGGGAGAATGCCTCGAAGCATCTGGCGTTCAGCCAGGGCGGACACCATTGCCCGGGCGGACCGCTCTCGCGCCTCGAGCAGGTGATTGCCTATCAGCGGCTGCTCGCCAGACTTCCGAATCTTCGCCTGACTCCCAACAAGAACGACTTTAAGCATGTGCCTGGCTTCGTTCTGCGTGCGCTGAAGTCGCTGTACTTGTCGTTCGACCCGGCGTAATGGTGCGCGTCATACACAGATGAGCTGCCGAAGGATCCGCTAGTTTGTCAGTAACGCCAATTAGATGATCTTCGGGAGATACTTATAAGATTCGTCTTGGCTATCAATCCGTCCGCGAACGAGGTCGAGGAAGAATGAACCGTTCCAATCTACGGTTGATGGCTCGTTGCGATTCCAGTCCATGACGTAGAGGCGATGGGCAATTTTCCAAGCCCCGCCGTGGCGTTCGAAGCGGTCGAGATATCGCCCTCCAACCGTTGCGGCCATCATGCCATTGGGCGTTTCAGTGTCGAGGAAGGTGAGGTTATAGGACTCCACAGCCGCAGAATCTAGGCCGCTGAATTCGATCAGTGCGTGGTCTACTCTATGCGTTTGTTGGCGCACTCCGATCGAGGCATTGAAAGGCCCGATGAACTCAGCGAATTCCCAAGCATTGCCAGAAAAAATGCCGTGATCAGTTGTAGCGTGCTCATGATAGGCGGTCTTTATCAGAGATGCATCGGTACGGTCGACGCCGCGGGCGTTTCGCAGGAGGCAATCGTAGATCGCCTGGCGATCCTTGAAGCGGTCGATTTCCGCTTGACTGACGCTCATCGGAGAAACGAGTACAACGGATCGTCCGATCCTCTACAGCCGCGGGTGCGGAGCTCAGCGTACATTCCTTTCTCCCATTCCGAAGCGTTGGGCTGATTTTGATTCCAATCCATAACGAAAGCACGGTGCGCGATCTTCCAGATTCCAGCGCGCCGCTCGTAGCGATCGAGGTAGCGTCCGACCAAAAGCGTATCGACGAGCTCGCCGCTGTCCTCCTTGGTACAGATGTAGGCGTAGACGTATACCTCGCCTGTTGCGTGATCACCGTCGAGGACAATTAGCTGATTGCCCAAGCAGTGAAACGTGCGCTCCATTGTCTTGAGGTGAGCGAAAGTATTCGCGATAAAGCCGCTCGTTGGTCCGTCGTACGTTCCATACGCCACAGTGGCATCGTCGTGAAACACCCGTGGAAGCACCGCTTCGTCCAGTCGATCGACGGCGCGACAGTAGAGCATGCAAACCTCTCGAATCGCTTGCTTGTCGATGGCCTCGCGCAGCTCGAGATCCGATACGGTGTTCATAGACCTGTCTCCAAGCAGGGTAAGCCATATTGTGGAACCGTTCTGATTAGGCAACAATCCATCGGTGTTTAGCCAGTGCTTGGCGTTCTGTTGGCATCCGCTGACTTGTCCCCGGGCGCGCGAATGATGAACGCCGGTTTGCTTTGTGCAACTTTGGCCCAGGTTTTGCCACTTTCCTGAACATCAAACAAAGCAAGCACTTCCTCAGCAACATGCTCGGGCGTCATAAAGTCACCAGGCGAGCTGGCAGAGCGCTGCTCCAGAGGAATAATGGCGGTGTTGATGCCGCCAGGGCACAAAGCATTGATTGATATGCCGCGCGGTTCCAGCGTCGGGCCAAGGCTACGCACCAAGCCGGCAACCGCATGCTTGCTCATGGCATACAGCGGGTCAATGCTGTAGGGCGTTATGCCAGCGAGCGAGCTGGTGACTACCACTGCGCCACCGTTTTTAAGCTTTGGCAGCAAGGCGTGAAGGCCGAAGACAACGCCGTCTACGTTGACGCCCATCATCTTGCGGTAGCGGTCGAGTCGCAGCGCATCAAATTGATAGTCAGACATCGGCGCTTCCGGCGGTGCGATTTGAATGCCCGCATTCAAAAACAGGTGGGTAGGGGCTTGCTCAAGGCTTGCGGCGACCTCGGCCCAAGCGGTGGGATCACTGACGTCACATCGCAAGTAACTGATGTCTGGCGAACTCAATAAGCGCTGCACGCCATCCGACTCGCTATGCGCGATGTCCAGCGCGAGAACGTGCGCACCCAACTCAGCGGCCGCTTCGCAAGTTGCTAGGCCGATTCCGGACGCGGCGCCAGTGACTATCAGATAACCATCCTGAATGGGAATGTTGCCGCTCATAAAAACGCTCGGTTTAGCAACCTGTAGCTGCGGGGAGTGTGAGGATGCAGGCTAGCATGCACCTGGCATTGTCTTTAGTCTAGATGCTCAGAGTGTTTGGGATTGACGAGAGGAGAAGCAGAACGTGCAAGAGTTTCAAGGCCGGGTGGCGGTCATCACCGGCGCCGGCAGTGGTATTGGTCTTGGCATCGCCCGTGCGCTGGCAGTCCGGGGAATGAAGCTGGTACTGGCTGACCTTAACGAGGAGACGTTGGCCGCCGCAGTTGCCGAGCTGTCTGCGAGCACCCAAGTAGTGGGCCGCGCATGTAACGTTGCCGAGCTCGAATCGGTGCAGGCGCTAGCGGATCATACGCTGGAGACTTACGGCGCCGTTCACGTGTTGTGTAACAACGCAGGTATTGGCCTGCCAACCTCGGCGTCCAAGATGAAGCTGGAAGATTGGAAATGGATCATTGACGTGGATCTTTGGGGCCCAATCTACGGCGTCAAAGTGTTCCTGCCGCTCATCGAGGCGCAGGAAGAAGGGCACATCAACACGACGTCCTCCATGGCTGGGTTGTTGGCCTCGCAGATGATGGGTGCCTACAACGTCGCCAAGC
>JBPCXR010000304.1:0-12468 GCA_051027215.1 Pseudomonadales bacterium
TGCTGCTATTGTCATTGCTCGATCTGTCGCAAGCTGACCGGTTCCGGCAGCGGTGCTTACGGAAGTGTTAGTCGAAGCGAGTTTGAATGGTTGAGCAATGAGAGTTTGAGTCGATTTTCTCCTATGAAATCCACGACGCGTTACTTTTGTTCATCTTGTGGCTCGTTTCTTTTGACGGAGCACTCTGCTGAACCTGAAAACGTTTTTGTGTCATTGGGGACACTCGATTCTCCTATTGAGTCCAAACCTAAGTATCGACAGTTCGTAGGAAACGCCCCAGCGTGGTCTTCAATTGAGGATGATCTGCCGTTGCATGACGGCTGGCCTCACTAACCGGTTCGGGTCGATAGCGGGCATGCCGCACTACCTATTCAGCGTCCGCTTAGGAGAATAACTAACACTGTTTCCCAGGAGTGATGGCTATGTAGGCACTATCGCATCCCGCACACGCTCTAATGCGGCATTGGTGATCTCGGCATCTTGCAACGGCGCCTTAGTCGCGCCTTGTGCGAGCGTCGGAGAACCACCGCCACCACCGCCGCCTAAGGCGGTCATTGCAGTACCAAGCAACTCCTTGGCGACAAGATCCCCGCTAGTGGCTTTGCCGACGCCAACCACCACCCCGGCATTTTTCTCGGTAGCCGAGATGAGGCAAATGACATCTGCTCGATCGTCATCCAACATGCGCCGTACTAAGTCCTTGAGTTCTCTTCCCTGCAGGCCTTCGAGCGCTGCACCCAAATAGCGGCGCTCACCAACCATCTGCGGCGCTTGTTCGGTCACCTTGCCGAGTGCATCGCCCTCTTTGAGGACCTTGATCTCTTGATTTAGGCGCTTGCGTTCGCTGACGAGTTTTTCAACGTCTTCGAGCAAGCGATCACGGCTGCTTTTGGCTGCATCGGAAAGCTGCAATAACAGAGCTTCGTTCTGCTTGATGTGAGCGAGGGCTGCACGGTTGGTCACAGCTTCGATCCGGCGCACCCCGGCGCCGACGCTGGCCTCAGAAAGAATCTTGAACAGGCCAATATCCCCACAGCGCTCCACATGGGTGCCGCCGCACAGTTCGACCGAGAAAGGCGCAGTGTCTACGCTGCCCATGGTTAGCACTCGAACTTCATCGTCATACTTTTCACCGAACATCGCCATGGCGCCGGTTTTCAGCGCGGCTTCTAATGGCATTAGCTCAGTGCCGGTTTCAAGGTTACCAATGACTTGCTGGTTTACCTGAGTCTCGATTTCGTCTAGCTCGACTTGCAATAGCGGCTTATTGTGCGCGAAGTCGAAGCGCAGGCGATCTGGGCCGACGTAGGAGCCTTTCTGCCCCACATGCTCGCCGAGTACGCGGCGCAATGCTGCGTGCAACAGATGAGTGCCGCTGTGATTGGCGGCGGTGAGCCGTCGTGCTTGCTCATCGACCTGTTGTTCAACGGCATCACCTCGCCGCAGGCACCCGGAGCGTAGTGTGCCGATGTGCACAATCAACCCAGCCACGGGTTTTTGTGTGTCTTCCACTTCGAACACGGCGCCATCGGGGCCAACGATCTCACCGATGTCGCCGATCTGCCCTCCGGACTCACCGTAAAAGACGCTCTGATCACAGACGATGGCGCCACGCTCGTCGGCGTTTAGCACTTCGACTTGCGCATCGTCTTTGACCAGCGTTTGAATCTTGCCGCTGGCAGTTAGGTTCGCATAGCCGTCGAAGTGGGTGTCGCCGTGCTGTTCGTGCACGCTGTTCCAGATCGCCGCTGATTTGACGTCGCCGGAACCTGACCAGGATTGCCGGGCCCGGGCGCGTTGGGCGTCCATTTCTCGCTCGAAGGCTGCGGTATCTACCTTTAAATCGTGAGCACGCAGGACGTCTTCGGTAAGATCGAGAGGGAAACCATAGGTGTCGTAAAGTTTGAACGCCACTTCACCGGAGAACGAACCGCCTTTGGATACGCTCGCTACCTCCTTTTCGAGAATGCGCATACCTCTGTCGAGAGTAGCCCGAAACTGTTCTTCCTCAGCTGCGAAGGCATGTTCGATGCGCGCCTGTTCAGATCGAAGCTCCGGATAGTGATCCCCCATGATTTCTGCCAGCGGTGCTGCCATGGCTGAAAACACGGGAGCGGTTGTGCCTAATAGGTGTAGGTGACGTAGGGCTCTCCGCATGATCCTGCGCAGCACGTAGCCGCGGCCTTCGTTGCTTGGCAAAACGCCTTCGGCAATCAAAAAGCCACAAGTTCGCACGTGATCGGCAATGACGCGGTGGCTGGGCAGGTGCGCAGGGTCGGTATTGCCGGTTAAACGTTGACTGGCGGCGATCAGGTGTTGAAACAGATCGGTGTCGTAATTCGAGGTAACCCCTTGTACCGCTGCAGCCAAGCGCTCGAGTCCAGATCCAGTATCGATGCAGGGTTTTGGCAGCGGCACCAACTCACCATCTGCTTGCTTGTCGAACTGCATGAAAACTAGGTTCCAGATTTCCACGAACCGGTCGCCGTCTTCATCAGCTGAGCCCGGTGGGCCGCCGTCAACGTGTGGACCATGATCATAGAAAATCTCCGAGCAAGGCCCGCAGGGCCCAGTGTCACCCATGCTCCAGAAGTTGTCGTCGGTGCTGATGCGAATAATGCGCTCTTGCGGTAGCCCGGCGATTTTCTGCCACAACTGCGCGGCTTCGTCGTCTTCGTGAAACACGGTCACCAGGAGCCGATCTTTCGGCATGCCCAAACGCTCAGTTAAGAACTCCCACGCAAACCGAATGGCATCTTCTTTGAAGTATTCGCCGAAGCAGAAGTTGCCCAGCATCTCGAAAAACGTGTGATGCCGAGCGGTGTAGCCAACGTTGTCTAAATCGTTGTGCTTGCCGCCGGCGCGCACACACTTCTGCGACGAGGTTAGGCGCATGCGCGGCGGGGTTCTGGCACCAGAGAAGTAATCCTTCAACGGCGCCATGCCGGCGTTGATGAATAGTAGCGTTGGATCGTCCTTCGGCGTGATCGGGCTGGATGGCACGATCAGGTGGTCCTGGGACTCGAAGTAATCCAAGAATGCCTGTCGAATCTGGCTCGTGGTTTGCGTCATGTCGGCAGTGGAACGCTCGCGCGAATAATCAACGGTGCGCGATTATATAGCTTTCTGGCTCCGGCAAGTTTCGGCAACCCTAGCGCCTAGTGTTTGCCAGGCGTTAGGGGGACGCCGCGGCGTTCTTTGATGGCGTAGGCTTGCAGCGCGATCATTTTCGGATCATCCGCGGCTAGAGGCTCGCCCTCCAATGGATGTTGCAGGCACCAGTTGAACATCTCCCACATGGCAACTACCCGACCCATTTGCTGCTGAAATTTCGGGTAGGTCTCGGGATGAGTGTTGGCAGCATTGGGATGGCACTGGCCGCAGACAACGCCGTTGCTGCCAAGCGCTGGGTCTGCCCAGAGCAGTCGGCCTTGCTCGGCAACGCCCTCGAACTGGGCTTGCCAGCGATCCACGTCTTCGCTTGAGAACTCGTCAGCGAGGCTAGCGACCGAGATACCCCAGGTAACTAGGAGTAGCAGACTTTGCGCGAAAGAGGTCAAGGCTCGGGGAGTCATTGGCTTTTAGTTCCTAGTAGTGAATCTGCGGCGCAGGACGCTTGCTGGCGTTTTGGTGAGTTTGGTCGACGGGGTGGCCGCTTTTTCGATCGAAGGCCACGGTTCGAGACTGGTTGTTGTAGAGCTGATATTCCAAAGACGTGCGTCCGCTGTTTACGTCGATCAACTGCCAGCCGGTGGCGTCTCGCTCAAAAAATGGGTCGGCGCGATTCATCGGCACCGTAAGTTTGGGCAGTTGGCTCTCTGCTTGAGCGTAGCTCGACGGATACGGCCAGGGCCAAGCGGTAGCCATGACGGCATTGAAGGCGATGTTACCGATCTGGTTGTATTGGATTTGATGCACATGACCGTAAACTACGTTTGCCTGCTTAAATGGCGCCAGCAGCGCTTGCACCTCTTCGGCATCGTCGGTCCAAAAGTTCCAACCTTTGTAGATCTTCTGTATCGGGCTGTGGCTAAAGACCACCACCGGGGTGTCATGGCTTACATCCGCCAAATCCTTTTTCAGCCACTTGCGCTGCTTTGCACCTACCTCGAATGGCGAGCCGTTCGGATTGTCTAGACCAGCCATTTCAGCCATACGCTGCTTGGCGCTGGGCCAACGATTAAAGGTCCAATCATGGTCGGTCAAAATGCTGTTAAGAAAGACGAAGTGCACGCCTTTGTGATCAAAGCTGTAGTAGTGCTCGCCGAAAAGCTCTGACCAGTACTCGCCTAGGTCTAAGTAGTAGTCGTGTTCACCGAGTATCACATGGGTTTTGTAGTTGAGCGCGCTGAGTATCTCTGCACCATGATCGAGCTCGGGCTTGGTGCCTAGCTGTGCCAGATCGCCGCCGAAGACGACGAAGTCCGGTTTTGGATTGAGCAAATTGGTCTCAGCGACTGCGCGAATGAGGCCCTTGTCCCAGTTGCGCACAAACTGGGTGCCCTTAATGTGTTGGATGTGGGCATCGGATATGTAGGCGAAAGTGAAGTTGTCGGCGCTGTTGGCAAACGACAGCTCGACCAGAGTGGTGGGGATCACACCTGCCATCGCAGTGGCGGCGGTACGCTTGAGCGCGCTACGTCGGCTGAGACTCATGAGGCATCCTTCTTGTCTGCGGCTTGGTACTCGGGGCTGGTGAGGGCTTCCATAAATGCCACCAGCTCATCGATTTCAGCTTCGGTTAAATTCAGCGGGCGAATGCCGCCGCTCAAGAACGCGTTTTCTTGATCGGTTTCAGCGGTTTTGCCACCGTTGTTGTAGTGCTCAACGACTTCGCGCAGCGTCGCGATGCTGCCATCGTGCATATAGGGACCGGTGACTTCGATGTTGCGCAGAGTGGGGGTTTTAAACGCACCGATTTCGTTAATGCTGGTAGTGACTGCGAAGCGACCAAGCTCGGAGGCTTTCGGGTCGCTGAGTACCATCAAGTCCACTTCCGCACCCTTGCTTCGAGCGCTGAGATAGGCGCTGGTCATCTCTGGTACGTCTGCTTGAACCTGATTGATGCCGACACCAACGTTGTGGAAGCGGTGGTCGGTAAAGAGCGCATGGTCCTGCTCTATGCTGTGGCACGAAACGCATCGGCCCTTGTTCAGGAACAAATCGAAGCCTCGCTGAGCTGGGGCGCTGAGGGCGTCGTTCTCGCCAGCGAAGTAATAGCGGTCGAAGTCTGAGTTGCCGAACAGCAAGGTCCGTTCGAACGCAGCGATGGCTTTGGTGACGTGCTCGATTGCGATGTCCTTGCCACGCACGCGAAAGGCGCGATTAAACAGACTGCGATACTCGCGATCGTTACGCACCAGCTCCAAGATTGGCTCGTGATCTGCCAGACCCATTTCCAGAGGATTCACAAAGGGATGGATCGATTGATCCTCAAGGCTGGGCGAGCGCCCGTCCCAAAATTGGGTGGCGTTGTAGGCCGCGTTGGCGGCGGTGGGCGCATTGCGAGTGCCGGTTAGCTTATTGATGCCCTCGGAGGTCTTTAGCGGGCTGTCAGTAAAAGCCTTGCCGCGGTCGTGACAGGTCGCGCAGCTGACGTCACCGGTGCTGCTGAAGCGGGTGTCGTGAAACAGCTTATCACCCAGCTGTACTTTGATGATGGTCTGGCCGTTGTCTTCGGGTATCGGCACCGGTGGCAAGCCCAACGGTAGCTGTTCTGCCCGGTGGTCGGCGGCCAGCGCCACTACAGCCGCTCCAGCGGCGATCAAGATCATCAATGCCCGTGCGATCATGCAGGTGCCTCGTTACTTCCCGTGACATCAGAGTACTGTCAACCACTAGCTTATGACAGCTCGATTGCGATGCACAATTGAAAGAGTCTTGGGGCGTTATAGGCCGTGGCTATGGTGGCTCGGGAAGCCGAGCCGTAGATGTCTACCAGCCTGAGAAGGGGAAGCGTAGGTCCCACCGCGCTAGCACTTTAGGATAGACCAAGCTGATGTGACCGTCCTGCCACTGCACTAGATAGGTGCTTTTGGCGACCTGTTTGCCGGAGTCATCTACGCGGTAGTGTCCGAGAATGGAGCGAAACTTCATATCTTTTAGCTGCCCACGCACCGTAGAAGGTTCGGTGGTGTCTGCCAGTCGGACTGCAGCCTCTAAGACCTGTAGCGCCGCATAACCTCCGGCTGCGTCATAACTGGGGTAGATGCCGTGTTGTTGCCGGTAGCGAAAGCCAAAGTCAAAAGCGCCAGGAAAGCGCACGCTGCGCATCCATTGTACGGATGACAGAACACCGTCTGCTCGCTGTAATCCGAGCGCGTCGCCGTACTCCCGCAGTGCGGGCCCGCCACTGAAGCCCATCAGCTTGGGCTTCAAGCCGCTTGCAGCCGCGGCCTCGGAAAAGGCAATGGCGTCATCCAAGTATGAGCCGACAGCAACCACATCGGGATTCTGTTGCTTTAGCTTGTCGACCAACGGCCCTAGATCCTCGTCCTGTTGGTAGCGCTCGGTGCTTACGATGGCTAAGCCAAATTCCGCGGCCATGGTCTGCAAGCCGGTAGCCACCGCATTGGGAAAGTCTGAATCCAAGTGGGCGATGGCCAGAGTTTTCAAAGACTGATCCGCTGCTGCCGCGAGCAACGGTCGCATGTTCTGATCAGCGGGTGTGTAAAGCCCAAAGATACGGGGATCGTTGCCTTGCCAAATTTCAGGTGCTGAGGCAACCGAGACCATGGCGTAATCTGCTTTGCCCAGAGCCTCTGCCACGCTGAGGGTCATGGCCGAAGAGTAAGGGCTAACGAACAGCTTCACGCCCTCGGCGAGTAGCGAGCGGTAAGCTTCGGCGGCGTTCGCGGGTGATGAGGCGTCGTCACGAACGACCAGCTCAACCCGCTGCCCTAGCAAGGCACCGCGTTCATTCACATCCTCGATCCACATCTTCATGCCACGCAGCATCAGATTGGAGACTTCAGACAGCTCGCCAGTTTTCGATGCGGATACCCCGATTCGAACGGTCGCGCCGCTGCCTTGTTCCGCGACGCTGGCCATGCTCCACGTGCAGCAGCACAGGATCAGCAGGCTCAGGAAACGATTAAGGCTTCGACTCATTTCTCGATGTCCAGCTTGCGCTTAATGACCCACACCCGTCGCACCAATCCGTATTCGAAGGGCGAGCCAGTCTGGAAATACTGGAAAGCTGTCGTGTGACGTGTGTCGATGACTAGCAGTGGGTAGTAAACTAGCCCGCGGTCGGATTCATCTTCCAAGCCCAGTGGATCGATGGCTGTGGAGATGCCCGCGTCTACAGCACGGCCGAACGCATCGCGCAGCGTCGAGGGGCCCAACAGTGGAAGCATCAAATAAGGTCCGGGCCCTACACCGTAACGCCCCAGCGTTTGTCCGAAGTCTTCGTCATGCTTCGGAATGCCGAAGCGTGAAGCCACATCAAACAAGCCGGCGATACCGAGTGTGGAGTTGGTGAGGAAGCGCAGGGTTGACTGCCCGGCGCGGGCTGGACGGCCCTGTAGCACCTGGTTGATGAGGGTTCGAATATCGTCCAGGTTGTCGAAGAAGTTCGTAACACCGGTTCGTGCGAAAGTGGGTGTTACGAAGCGATAGCCGTTGACGAGCGGGTTCAAGACGACGTTGTCGATGCCAGAGTTGAAGCGATAGATGCTGCGATTCCAGCGGTTCCAGGGATCATCTACCGTCGGCGCCGCTACTACGTCGTCGGGGACAACCCGCTCACTGGAAAAGACCGGCTGGGTGTAACCGTCGGCGGGTGTCAGCAACGCTTCCGGACTGAGCGGTTTGCTGGCACAGGCACCCAGAAATAGCACGGCGCTGGCTAGAAGTAATCCGGGGCTAGGATTGCGCGTACGACCAACCATCAGCGCCCCGCTGCAGCAGCGGCGCGGGCACCGCTAATGCCGTCGGTGATGGTCGAGACGATGTGGCTGAGCGTCTCGTGTTGAACGACATTTCCCAGGTGCCCGCCCACCGGGTAGACCTTTAGTCGATCGCCGAACGTTTGATGAAAGAATTCGATTTCGTTCCTAGCCAGAATGATGTCGTCTTGGTTGTGTACGGCGAAGATATTGTCTGCGTTTTGCAGGTAATCGGCGATCGCCACCAGGCTCTGGGCTTCGGCGAACGCTTGCCGGTCCATGTTCGGGTATTGGTCTTCATAGAACGGCCACATGAATTCGTGAAAATAGTCCGTGAACCCGACCCGCATAGCGACCTCGGTATAGGGGCCCAGGTCGGCGTCGGCAGGTAAAACGAGCTCTTTGGGTTTAATGAAACCGAAATTGGTCATGAGATCCGCCGTGAAGATCATGTTCATGCCTGACATTCGAAATGCCACGCCGATTATCGCAGCTAGATCTTCGTGAGTAGGGGGTGCCTGCGCGAAGGCCGCGAATACCAGGTCTTGGTTGAACTCCACGGAGGTCGAACGGTTATAGGCAGCGCCGATCTGGGAGACAACACGGTCGAAGTAGCGATCGAAGTTGTCGACGCCGCCAGGGATGTTTTCCAACATCCGGTCCAGCTTAGAGACAGAACTATAGAGCGACACAGGGGAGTTGATGAGCAGCACGCGTTCGAAGTCGAAGCGCCGCTGGGAGTCGTCCAATTGAGCGACAAAGGCAGCCTGTATGCCGCCTAGGCTGGAGCCTGTCAGATGAAAGCTCGTCACCTGCAGCTTAGCTTTGTGCCGTTCCCATATTTGCCCCATGACCCGATACAAATCTTGCGCGTCTAGACTCATATTTCCGGGTACCGCTGTGGTCGAGGCAGCGATGACGAACTTCGGATGGGTTGGCGAGCTGATACCGACCACGTGAAAACCGGCAGCGTGGAACGCCTGCATTAGCGATGCGTTGGTAGAGCTGTTGTGGTCACCGCCAGTGCCGGCGAGAACGAAGATCAGGGGAGCCGGACCGCGCTGGGTGGCGATGGAGTACTCCAGTTTGCTGCCATAGCTGAGGACGTCGGGAATATTCCTGCCGACTGCCACCGGCAAGCGTTTGGTCTTCAGTTTTACGGGTGGGTGCTTGGCTTGCAGCTCAACTGGGGTTCCAACCACGGTTGCCAGGTACGGATTGGTGTGGGGAAATTCGTATCCTAGTGCGGGCGCCGCATAACACAGCAGGATTGCCAGAAGCGCGGCGCAACAACGTCCTACCCGCCGGGAAGGGCGTGCAGGGTCTATGAAATCGAAGGGCGCAATCATGGCGCGCAGTGTAGCGGTTTGCGGGTTGCCTAACTAGGCGATCTGAGGGCGTCGACTTTGCGCCGTGGAGCTGCCCGTAGCTCCCTTTCTGAGCCGGAACAGCCTATCATCGCCGTTGGATTAATTTGCTGGGGGGCAAGATCAACATGGCTGGATCATCACTGCAGTACTTGGACCGCGCGCTTGGTCAACTTCGAGACCTTGGACTAATGCCGGACAAGGCGGAGGAGGCGCCCATCGTCGCGCTGCTGGACCGGCTGACGCGGCTAGACGAGGACAAAGTCGTGAGCATCGCGCGGACCCTGAGCCAGGCTTCGCTGTTTAACGAGGTGGTGCGGGAACAGATTAGCGCGATGCGCATTGGTGAGCGCTACGAAGACATCACCAACGCTTTTAATAGCATTCGCGAAGATGCCAAACGCATGGTTGAGCAGGTCGATGACGGCAAGATCGATACCTTCGAGCGCATTAGCAACGTTTGGATGAAGGTCACTCGTGGGGACATTGCGTCTCGTTTTGAAGACATAAAAGGGACCTACCTCGAAGTCGCCAGTGACAGCAAAGATCAGATCGAGCGGGAGAAAACCATTCTCAACGCCTACCAGGACTTTCGCGGCGCGATGAAAGAGGCAGAGATACTTGCCCTGGACATCCTCAAAGTGGCTGAAGGTGAGTGGGAGACCGCGAAGACTCAACTAGAAGCTGCGATGCAGACAGTTATGGAACACGATGGCGAGGACTTGGCTGCGAGAGCGCGACTGGAGCTCGCCCGGGATGAGCAAACCCGGGTGCTACAGGACTGTGAAGATCGTTTCCAGATCGCCAAAGACCTTTCTGACAACCTGACTGTGAGCTACAACACCAGCGAGGTGGTCATGGCCCGGCTATTGCAGACAACCAGTGCCAAAGAACGGGTCTACAAGCAGGCCATCACTTTCTTCGGAACGAACGAAACGGTATTGACTGCGCTGTCGGCGTCCTTCACCGGTCTGTTTGGTCTACATGAAAGTACCCAGACCCTGGAAGCCATGAAGGAGGGGGTATCGAAAAGCCTCGAAGATTTGGCCGATATTGGTGGCAAAGTACAAGAAGCAGCAGTGGAAGCGGGCTACGGTCCCACCATCAGGGCCGATGCGGTGAAAAAGCTGGTGGATTCGGTGGTAAATTTCCAGGCCCGAACCCGTGAGATCATCGAAGAAATGCGGGTGCTGTCGACTCAGAACGCTGAAGAGATTCGCATCGCCGTAGAAGACGGTAAGCAGCGGTTGGCGCGGTTGATCGCTCAAGGCGGCACCTTGCCGCCGCCCACCGGCATTTAATGCACTTTAGATTGAGGCTACTGAGCCCCACCCCTTGTGAACGCCGTTAACGCAGAAGCGTCGCTGAGCCGAGAGCCGCTGGAAGACCTGATGCTGGCGATGGACGTGGTAGACACGTTGCGTCACTCAGAGGGTTTGGTAAGCCGGGAGCTGAATTCCGAATCTCGCCGCGCCGCGTTGATCGAGCGCTTGCGGGATATCTATCAGGCTCAGGGAATCGAGGTGAGCGATTCGGTGCTGGCTGAAGGCGTCCGTGCCCTGGAAGAAGAGCGCTTTAGTTACGAACCACCGGCGCCCTCTTTTTCTGTGAGATTGGCGAATTTGTACGTCAGCCGCGATTCCTGGGGTAGACCAGCGCTGGCGTTGCTAACGCTGTTGCTGATACTCGGCATTGGTTATTTCTTTCTCTCGGTACGGCCGGCGATGGTGGAACGCGCGGAGCTGCCGAGAAAGTTGGAAGACACCTTCGCTAGCATCGTCAATCTAGCGAAGTCCGAACCGCCGGTTACCCAGGCGCAATCGCTGGTCGCTAAAGCTCGCGCAGCCATTGCCGAGGACGACTTTGCCCAAGCGAAGTCGACCTACCAAGACTTGCGGGATTTGCGGCGCTTGTTGGAAGTCGAGTACCGAGTGACAATTGTCACCGATCCAACAGAAAACTCTGGTGTTTGGCGGGTTCCCAGCGTCAATTCGCGGGCTCGAAATTACTACTTGATTGTCGAAGCCATCAGTAAAGGTGGAGAGCGCCAATCGGTCACCGTACGTAACGAAGAGGACGGCAAGGAATATAGGGTGAAGCGCTGGGGACTGCGGGTGGACGAACAAACCTTCGAAGGCGTGGCTGCAGACAAGCAGGACGATGGCATCATTCAAGGTAACGTGATTGGCCGCAAACAGCGCGGCAATCTCGAGCCACGGTTTGATATTCCTACCAGCGGCGGAGCCATCACGGAGTGGTAGCGTGTTAACAGGCCGTCAAACGTTAGGTGAGCTCAACCAAGCACTAAAGCAAGTGCGCGCCAACGCGGCGCAGTTCGAGGATTCCATGACGGAAGCGTCATCGCGTCTGGCAGCGCTGCAGATCGAAGAGAATCGCATTCTCAAGCGCCTGGCGGAGCTACGCCTGGCAAGCATCGAGTCGGGCCGCTTGAGCAAGTCGTTCACCCGCGCGGAACAATCCGTGCTGCATACCCTCGAAGATCGGGAACGGGCATTCGCGACGGTGAAGCGACAGATCGAAGAGCTACAACGGCAGCTCGAGAGCCTGGAAACCCGTCGTGATGAAATTCACTCCAGGGTCGACACTGCAGCAGCGCGACTGGCAGAAAGCGAAGCTCAGGCGCAGCAGGCATTGGAGCAGAACGAAGCCTATCAAACCCAACTCGCGCGGGCGCGTAGCGCTGAAGGCATTGCCCAGCAGGCAGAAGAGAAAACCCAGCTGGCCATGGAAGATCGTTTGGCCAAAGGCGCACCCTACGATGCTGATTCGTTGTTTCGCTACCTTTGGCGCCGCAACTACGGCACATCGAACTACCAGGCTGGCAAGTTGGTGCAAGCCCTGGACGATTGGGTTGCGCGATTGTGCGGCTACAACGAGGCTCGATCCAACTACTGGATGCTGCAAGAAATTCCCAAGCGCTTGAAGGAGCATGCGACTGCAGTGCGCTACCAAGCCGAAGCTGAGATTCAGAAGCTAGGCGATTGGGAATCTGCCGCAGCCGAGCAGGCCCAGGTGCCTGCTGCACAACAGGCCCTGGCCGACGTAGAAGCGGACCAGGACGATTGCGACGATCAGATCGACATGACTGAAATGCAAGTTCGCGAGCAACGCGAATCCCATAGTCGCTTTGCCATGGGCGAAGACGAATACTCCACTCGCAGCTTGGAAATATTGGCAGATGCCTATCGGCG
>JBPCXR010000305.1:0-5687 GCA_051027215.1 Pseudomonadales bacterium
GCGCGTGAAGCAGGCGTTTCGGTAGGAGTGTTGTATCAGCGCTTCAAGGACAAACGCGGCTTCTTTGAGATAATTGTCGACGCCCTGGCCGAACAGCTCAATAGCGAAATCGATGAGTTCTTCCTCGCGGCGGAGGCCGCAGAAACCGCGTGGGATCTGCCGAAACTCATTGAGCGCGTGGTCGCCTCTCTCGTTGCGATGGTGGAGCGTGACGTCGGCTTTTTCGTTGCGCTCATCACCATTGGTGATCAAGTGCCCGGTACTCTCGGCAAGGTTGCGGTGGTAGATCGGCATCGGGCACAGGCGCTGCATCGGTATGCTTTGGCCAATAGATTGATCGATCCAGCCGCCGTGGACGAAGCGCGAATTTACTTTGCGCTGGCGACCGCAATTCGGATGTTACTGGTTACTGCAACGGTAGACCGGGAGCCCATTCGTCTTCGAGACCCGTCCACGCTCGAGGGATTGGCCGCTATGCTGACCGGGTATCTGCAACCTCCAAAAACATGAATCCCTATTTACATTAGATTGCTACCGGTCTATATTCGCCCGGTAAATAATGATAGACATTATTAATGCTAACCATTGGAGGTGCGTGGCGCTGGGCTCTAGCCACGCCAGAGGAGGTTCAAATGCGATTTTTCAGAGTACTGCTGGTGCCCACGTTGGCGCTCTATACCGCATCCACACTTGCAGCCATTGAAGAGATCGTGGTTACGGCGCAGAAGCGAACCGAGAGTGTGCAGGATGTGCCGATTTCAATCACCGCGTTCAGTGGAGAGGATCTAGCGAGGCGGGGATTGAACGATCTGCAGGAAGTGGCGCGTTATGTGCCGAACTTCGACATGCCGTCGTCCAATAACTTACGTAACGTACGGGTGCGTATCAGAGGCATCGGTTCATCCGGTACTAATCCGGGAATCGAATCCAGTGTGGGGACATTTCTGGATGGGCTATATATGCCCACCGGCGGCATGAACTTTGGCGAGCTGACCGACATTAACTCGGTCGAAGTTCTGCGCGGCCCCCAGGGTACGCTGTATGGCCGCAATACCCCGATTGGCGCACTCAATGTCACCACGCGCAAGCCCACTGACGAATTCGAAAGCCTGATAAAGCTTGGTTACGGCGAATACGATCAGGCCACGGTAAGCGGGTATGTCGGCGGTGGTCTTTCCGATACCACGGCAGGGCGTCTGTCTTTCTGGTATCGAGATCGCGAGGGCTATGAGAAGAACACCTTCACCGGCGATGATGTCAATGACAATGAGGAATGGGGCTTGCGCGGTAAGCTGCTGTTTGCGCCAACAGATACAGTAGAGATCAATACCGCCATTTACTACAGCGAGATCGAACGGCGATGCTGTATGGCCGAGCAGGTGCGGCCGAATGACCCAACGTGGGGTATCGCGACGCCGGGTTTCCTCGCGACCCAAGCGGCAGCAGGTTACCCGTTTGCCAATTTCGATGACGACGACCATCGTGTTGACGGCGACGACGAAGGCGACGATACCTCGGAGTCCTTCGGGGCTTCGGTGCAGGTCGACTGGGACTTCGGTGATGGGTTTCTGTTCACATCGATCACCGGCTACCAGGACTGGGAAAACTCTGTTGCGATTTCTGCAGATTCGCTCAAAAATCCGATGCTCTTTGCGCCCCAAACCCAAAGTAATGAAGTATTGAGTCAGGAATTTCGCATCACTTCACCTTCGGATCGCGATGTCGAGTATATCGCGGGCTTGTACTTGTACGCCCAGGACACGCAGTTTGATTCTGACTTAACCGTCGGCGCTGGTGCCAATCGAGTCTTTCCGTTTCCACCATTCCTCTGTCCCGCTCCCTGCACAGCGCAGGAGGGCGACTTTGTGACATCGACGTTTGATCAGGAAACTGAGAGTATCGCGGGTTACGGCAACCTCACCTGGCACATCAGTGACGTGTGGGATGTCACCGGCGGCTTGCGCTGGAGCCGTGACGAAAAGGACGTCGAAATTGCACACACGAACTTACCCACCAATAGCATCCCGATCAACGTTGCCATCTTTCCACCAAACATCGTTGGCAGCCTGGACCGGTCGGAAAGCAAGGTGACCTGGTCTTTCAACACGCGCTACAACGTGAGCGAAGATGTCATGTTGTTCTTCACCAGTTCCACCGGGTTTAAGTCCGGCGGCTTTAACTCCCGCCGTTTGCCTGCGGGTGCGGAAGTCGAGTTTGAGGAAGAAAACTCACTCACTTTCGAAGGTGGTATCAAGTCCTTTTTCTTCGATCGACAGGTCATGTTGAACCTGACGGTGTTTCATACCACCGTTGAAGACTTCCAGGAGTCGACGCTGGCACCGACCGGAACCGGCTTCATTGTCGGCAATGCCGGCGAGCAGGAAGTGAAAGGCGTAGAGGCGGACTTCACTTGGGCCCCAAATGAAAACCTGCTGGTCAACGGCTCCTTTGCTTATCTCGACTCCGAATACACCGACTTCAACAATGCCCAGTGTGCAGCGGGCCAAGCTCCGACCAATCCGAACGGTACCTGCGATCGCACGGGTGAGCGTCCAAGCTTTGCGCCCGAGTATCAGTACACCATCGGCGCGCAGTGGACACAGCCGTTTGGCGATAACCTGGAGTGGTACGCTCGGGCGGACTACTCCTGGCGTGATGATCAGGTGTTAACGCGCGTGTCGGGCTCAGACATTGGAGACCAGGAGGCCTATGGGCTGCTTGATCTGCGTTTGGGGTTAGCTACGGCCGGCGGGCAGTGGGAAGTCGAAGCATTCGCGCGAAACGTTACCGATGAAGATTACTATGTGGTCATGGCCACGCAGCCGCTCGCTGGATTGGTCTCCGGTGGCGGCCCAGCCGGTGCCCGTGGTTTTGCAGGATGGTACGGTCCGCCGAGCGTTTGGGGCTTGCAGTTCACCTGGCGGGGCGGCAACTAGTTGCACTGTGCAGGGTGAACCAAAAAGGAAATAGTTGATGGAAGTTTCCAATCGATTACGGCCCAACGCGGCGCAAATGCAGGGCTTTTCTGATGGGGCCAGCAATGGCCCCCTTTACATGCTGAACCTGCTGAAATACCGGAACAAGGCGGAGTATGAAGATGGCCGCGATACCGCTCTGACCGGCCGCGAAGCCTACGGCCTGTATACCCAAGGCGTGCGGGAACTGCTCAAGGAATTTGGCGGCTCGCTGTCGTTCAAGGCTTACGTCGAGCGTCTCACGATCGGTGAGGTGGAAGACTTGTGGGACGACGTTGCCATCGCCATGTATCCGTCGCGTGCGGCCATGCTGCAGATGATGCAATCGGAAAAGATGCAGGAGATCGGCCAGCACCGCGCTGCAGGGCTTGCTGGACAATTGAACATCGAGTGCATCGACGCCGAAGGAAACTGGCTCTGAGTGTGCGAGCCCTGATCTGGGGGATACCTGGACTCGTGTGGCTGGCCTTCGTCATCTGGTATACGGACTTTGGTGGACCCCTGACGAATGCAGAAGTAGAACAGGCACTGGCTGCTCTGGAACGCCGCGGAATGGACCCAGCGCGTTTTGCGCAATTCGAAAAGTTTCTGCGTGAAGATTCGGGTAATCAGTTCCTCATGGTCAATAACATCGACATGAATGAGAACCCGCCAAACATGCCTGGGTTTGGCGAAGATGCAACCGCTGAGGATTACAACAACCACTACATGGAGCACATGTATCCACAGTTGTTGTCACGCGCCTGTCATCCGATCTTTTTTGGCAGCGGTGTCGGTGTGGGCATCGACATTACGGGAATTGAAGGCGCCCACGGCTGGGATTTGGCGGCGCTGTTCCGCTACAAAAGCCGCAGGGCGTTTGTGGAGGTGGTTACCCATCCCGACATGGGAACTCGACATGCTTACAAACACGCAGCAATGGATAAGACCATTGCCTACCCGGTGGAACCTAGGCTGTACGTGAGTGACCTTCGATTGTTGCTGTTTCTGGCGCTGGGATTGTTGACCGCATTACTCGATATCGTTCTCTCTGGGCGCAGGAGATAGCGATGTTTGATGGGCGCTACACATTATGGGGTGGCGAGCATAGCCTGTTCACCCGCAAGCTGCAGGCGATGCTCAACTATTTGAATCTGGACTACCAGTTCGAGCTCAAGACGAAAGATTCAGGTCCGCAAATGGAGGCACGTCTCGGCACCCATTTTATTCCCGGCCTCGAGACCCCGGAGGGCTGGTTCATACATGACACCACGCCTATCGCTCTGATGTTGAACGCGAAGTATCCCAACCACCCGATTCTGCCCGCGACTCCGGTTCAGCGCATCGCGGCGCATCTGCTGGAGGATTGGGCGGATGAATGGTTCGGCCGCTACGCGATCAGCAGCCGCTGGTGCTATCCCCACAATGTCGACCATGTGGCCATCGGGTTCCATGCCAATTTCATTGGCAAGTTCATGGATGAAGGGCTGACGGAAGCCGAGCGAGCCGAAGCCGTGGAACGGATTAAGCTGATACGGGACAACTTCGGCCTCAATGCGTGCGCCAACCGCGGCTGTGGCCCCGACCAGGCGGCGCACGTCCGCCGGGACTTTGAGCAACTCATGGTGCATGCCGAGCGGCATTACCGTCAGCATCAGTTTCTGTTGGGTGATCGAGCGAGTCTTGGTGATTTTACGTTTGCGGGCTTGTTCAGGGCGCACATCGCAGCGGATCCGGAGCCGCGCAGTTGGATCGAGGGTTGTGCGCCAGCCATGCTCGATTACATGGATCGGGTGTTTGTTGCGCGCACAGACGATGGTCAATATCAGGCGGATGATGCCCTGCCGGAAACGCTCATGCCTTTTTTCGAGCACATGCGCGCTAGCTATCACCAGTTCCTCACCGTCTCGCGGGAGGCGCTGGCAGCAGGCGAAAAGTGGTGCGAAGTCGATCTCGGTGAAGGCCCTGTGCGCATGCGTTCGCTCAAATACAGCGAAATCAGCCGGCGCCACATCAGGCGAGAAATAGAGGGGTTGTCAGCGGCTGATCGGAACACGGTCGAAGCTGCACTCGGTCCATTGGGTGTGCTTGATGCCTATCTGCTCCCGCCTCTGTCGACATAGGGTTAGACAAGAAGGGGTTGGACATGAAGAAAGCGTTAATACCACTTTTGGTTGTGGCCGCTGCTCTCGGGGTGGTCGCCTATCAATACCGTACGGATTTGCTGCTGCTCTACGTCTCTCTGCAGGCACAGCCAGAGATTGGTCCTAACGTAGAATTACGCTGGCAGCAGGGTCCCACTGAGGCGGAGCTACCGCCCAGCGAGCGCTCGCCCAACATTGTCTTCATTCTGGCGGATGATCTGGGCATTAACGATGTGTCAGCATTCGGCGGCGGTGTCGCCGGTGGCGCGGTGCCAACGCCCAGCATCGATGCCATCGCCCATGACGGAGTAAACTTTATCCAGAGCTACGCGGGACATGGCACCTGCGCGCCGTCCCGGGCCATGCTCATGACCGGGCGCTATCCAACCCGCACGGGTTTCGAGTTCACACCAACACCGCCGGGTTTTAGCCGCATGGTCACCATGATGGGCAATGAGATGGACGATGGTCTGCCGCCTGGTGACTACAACCAAGCGCTCGATGAAAGCCAACCGGACTACTGGACCAAAGGACTTCCTGCCGAGGAGACAACCATTGCCGAAGTACTGCGTGACAAGGGCTATCACAC
>JBPCXR010000306.1:0-21660 GCA_051027215.1 Pseudomonadales bacterium
TGCCGTCGACGGTGTAGACCGCACCATCCTGCGGATTGCTGAACACGAACGTGTCGTTGTAGGTGCTGCCGATAACCCCCTCGATGCTCGAGAAGGTGTCGATACCGGCGCCGCCGGTGTCCTGTGCCGTGGTGATTGTCAGATCCACGGTCACAGCAGAAGTGGCTGCGCCGTAGTCGACCGTGTCGTAGCCGGCCAAACCGTCAATGACGTCGTCGCCGGCGCCACTGGCGAGCACGTCGTCGCCAGCGGTGCCGTTGATGACGGCCAGTATGTGTTCGTAACGGCCCTGTAACTCGGCGCTAACCGCTAGATCGGTCTCCACGGAACCCGTGGCATATTCCAGCTGCCAATCGCCGCCTAGTTCGGCTGAGCCCGTCAGGTCGTCTGATGCCGCAACATCCGTACCCGTCAGTTGTCCTAGGGTGGTGACGAAATTCTGCCCCGACTCTGTCGCAGCCAGATCGCAGCCATAGATCAGCAGGTCACCACTTTCCGCAAAGCTATCCTGCCAACCGGCGACTTCGTCGGCATGATTGAGTAGATCAACCAACCCCACAGGACCGTCGCCAAGATTGATTTCTCCATCGCCGCCATGAGAAATAATGTGCAAGCCGCCAACATTCTCGTAGGCGGACAGTATTTGAGAGATTTGCGAGATGCCGTCCTGATCAGAGTCCAGCACGTGGATCTCATAGCTCGCATCTGTGCTTTCCGACAGATCTGCAATGATCTGTTCGTAGGCAGGCGTCGACGCATCGATAATGACGAGCTCTACCCGGGACTCGACAGCCTCCTGGGAGGCAGTGACCTCATCATTTTTCAGATTCTCAATGGTCACAGGATCATTAGCAGCTGTGGTCGCCAATCCATCGGTGATAAACGGCAAATCAGCAGAAAACAACACCCGTCGTTCCAGCGATTGCAGCTGAAATTTATTGGTTTTGCGTTCCTTGGGAGATGACTGACGACGTCGCTTCATAGCTTACTGTTGCTGCTTCGCAAAGTGCAGTCAGTCGCTAGAGACGGGTTGTGCCTGAGAAATTCTTTCGGCAGTTCCGCTATCTCTATGAGACCGGTGACTTTGCGTGCCCATCTCGCGATGGGGTTGCCTTTATCGGTTTAGGAAAAGGTACTATCGGGCAGCAATACCCTCCTTGTTGGTCTTGAATTCCAATCGACACTTCTGTCCGCCCGGTATTCCAAAGTCCGGATTGGGCAGCGTCAAGCGCAGACCAAAAGTTCCGCTTCGGGTATCCAGTAAGCGATCCACTACTTGCACTTGGGCCAGCAGTGGCTTGTCGCCACCAATCTCTGGATAGATCATTGCCTGATCGCCAGCGTTAAACTGACCAAACATCTCCGCAGGTAGGATCACCTCAACCCGCAACGGATCTAACTGGGCGATGGTCATCACCGGATTTTCGTAAACGAACTCTCCGGGGAAGGCTTTCTGCTCTACCACAACCCCATCCACCGGACTGCGGATCGTGCGCTGGTCCAGCATTTCTTTCGCGCGCGCAAGTTCGTGCTGTAGCAATCGATAGTTTTCTCGGGCTTGCTGTAGTGCAGCACTGGCCACCTTCAACTGCGCGATGGCTTCATCTCGTTCTTGTTCCGACACCACCTTCCGATCGCGCAGGCTCTTCATGCGCTCCATGTTGTGGGTAGCGAGACTGAGGTCGGCGGTGCGCGCACGTACCTCGCTCTCCATCTTCGAGCGTGCCTTGGCCTGGTCGAAGTTGGCTTGCTCAACCTTCGATTTTAGTTGCGCAACAGGCTGGCCACTCTTTACCAGCTCACTGCGATCGACCAACAACTGTTCGATCACGCCTTGCACCGGGCTGCCGATTTTGGCGACCACCATCGGCTCCATCAGACACTCGAAAGTCTCCGCATGCACCATGCTGCTGTGTGCGCCGAGCAACGCCAAGCCTAGCAGTAACCTTCGCCGCAGCGATTTTGGTTTGAAAGGAAAGTGCTCTCTCATCTTATTACTCCATGTCACCACTGAGGGCTAACTGTCTCTTTAACTGTTCATGTCCCTTGAAGACCGCTATTCGTTGACTCGCGTGCTCGCGCTCGCATCGACGCTGCGCATACCGCACCAGCAATCGAGTCACCCATGTAAATCGAGCTGCTCGGCCCTTGGCGCAACGCTGGCCCAAAGCCAGCAAGCGCTTGGGCACCATTTTTGCGACCAGTTCATCGCTTAGCGACAATATGGCTTGAGCAGATCCAGGATCGCCCTGACGCGCACAACGGCCAAACAGTTGCCGATCTACCCGTCGCGATTCGTTCACTTCTAAATTCAATACGTGCAACCCACCGAGACTGGCGGCATCGTTGCGCAGCGGGATATCGGTCCCGCGGCCGGCCATGTTGGTGGCTACAGTGATCGCTCCGGGCTGCCCACCCTGAGCAACGACCTTGGCCTCCTCGGCATCCTGTCGTGCGTTGAGTAAATTGTGTTCGATGCCATTGGCTTCGAGTAGCGCACTGACTCGCTCTGACATTTCCACGGTACGGGTACCAATCAGCAAAGGCTGACCTGCCCCATGACGATTCTGCACTTCCGCCAGTACCCAGGCGAGTTGCTCTGTTCGATCGACCACCACCTGTGTCTTACGCTGGCGTCGGCGACAAGTCTTATGGGTGGGAATTCGCACCACCTCAATGCCGTAGACCTGCCACAGCTCATGACTCACTTCACTCACTGTGCCACTCATTCCCGCAAGGTGGCAGTACCTGGGGAAGAAACGCTGGTAGCTGAGCGAAGCGATGGTTTCGCTCTCTTCTGTTACTTCGCAGCGCTCTTTGACCTCCAACATCCGATGCAGGCCGTGCTGCAGCTTGCGATCTGCCATGATCCGGCCGCTGCCCTCATCGATCAGCTCGATCTTGCCTTCTCGAATAAGATAGTCGCGATCCAGACGATACAAGTGCAAAGCGCTCAGTGCCTGGCGGATCAGCTCGTTGCGATAGCGCTCGAAGCGCCAAACGCCGCTCAACCGCTCCGACAAGCCTCGCAGGACCTCTGATCCGGCATCAGTGAGCCAGACCGCGCGGCTATCCAACTGCACGGTGAAATCTGCGCCCTCATGTAAGGTGCGAGCAATACTCAGTGCTACCGCTGCTTCCGTTGCCGCGGCACGCTCAGCACGGCGCGGTTGCGCAAGAATCAACGGCGTGCGGGCGTCATCGATTAGTACGCTGTCGGCTTCATCGACGATGGCGTAGCAAAGCCCGCGCACCATGGGCTCATAGGGTTCCGCAGCCAGCAGCGAGCGGATGTGGCTGGTTAGACCCACACGCTCATCGCCCAGTGCCTGTAGGTCACGCAAATAGTCAAAGACCAGCTGCTTATTCGTGCAATAGACAATGTCGGCCGCGTAGGCGACCCGGCGCTCGTCATCACTCATCTTGCTGGTAACGCAGCCGACTCGCAGGCCAAAACACTTGAACAGCGGTGCCAGACTCTTCGCATCGCGCTCGACCAAATAGTCGTTGACGGTAACCACGTGCACTGGAGTGCCTGTTAGTCCCACGGCAATCGCTGGCAAAGCCGCCGTAAGGGTCTTGCCTTCGCCGGTGTTCATTTCAGCAATGGCGCCGTGCATCATCACCCAACCGGCAAACAGTTGCTCTTGATGGGGTCGCAGGCCCAGCACCTGATGGGCCGCAACACGAATGGTGGCGAATGCTTTCGGCACCAAGTCTGTTTGCAGGCCGCTACGCAACAAGCGCGCCCGCAAGACCCGACACTGTTTTTGCAGCTCGGCCTCGCCAAGGGAACTGAGCTGCTGTTCTTCGCGCTCGATCTGCTTGAACACACCGTTAAACTTACCCAGGCTCGGCCGTCTGTTGCCGAACCTCTCGAACCAGGCCTGGGCACGGCGATCAAACGCAGAGCCTTGATCTGCCTCGCGCTTCTCCGGTCGATCACCCAAGAGGAATCCTGGGCGTGCTGCCTGTATGAGCGTACTCATGCGTTCAGCCGCCCTAAGAACATGCGATTGATTTGGGTTACCAAACGCTGCATCAACGGCCGTGGCTCATGTCGAAATTTCACTGACACATGGCTGCCCACATTTAGTAGGGGCGCTTGGCTTGGCCACGCCAGCTCGAGATCGAATACTGCTTCGCGCACCACCGATCCGTCGCCTTCTGGGTCGGCAGCCAACGGGCCACCACCAAGGGACGTTAGGGCTGGACTCGCTACCCGGTAGCTAGCCTTAGGGGTTTGGCGCTGCACCGCGCTGATGTAGGTCCGATCCAATCCAGCTTGCTCAGCAAAGCGTAACTCCACAGCGGTGATCGCCTCGTCCAGGGCCTGTGCATCAGACTGCTCTACCGCCACCCGGATGGTGCGAAGGTCTGAGGGAACGATGTATGCCACCGCTTCGCCTTGCTGCAGAAACTGGCCCAGCACTTCCAACTCGTTAGCCTGCACCAGCTGTCCGGCAGTCTCCGCGGTCACCAGTTGCCTGGCGACCAACTGCTGCGCACGATTAAATTGCTTGCTGAGGGTATCGATCTGGTTGCGCAACAACTCTCGCTGGACGCGATCTGTAACTTCCAAGCCGCTGCGCTGGGCACGCACTTCGTCTAACTGGGCATCTAACACGTGCATGCGAGTCTGCAGCGCCGGGTCAGCGCAACGGAACAACGATGCCCCCGCTTCCACGTAACTGCCCGGCGCGACCATGACCTGAGTGACTTCGCAGTCACTCGCCGGGCGAACAATGGCGTTTTCAGGCAACCAGACAATGCCGTTCGCAACGGTGTTCAGCGGTACCGGTACCCAGAACAACGCCGTCAACAGAAGGCTCAGCAAACCGCCACTGATCGCTGTCGCACGTAGCCTTGCGCTGCCCTGCTGCTGCGCCAGAAAGCGCAGGAACCGCCACGCCGGTAATAGGATTAGGGTCGCCATCACCCACAGCGCAAGCGCGACACCGAAGAAGAAAAACTGGCTCGAGAGCATGTACGCGATCGTCAGCATCAACCCGATGCGGTAACAGCTCGACAGCAGCCCGTAAGCAAACAGCCAGAATCGTTCACCGGAGTCGTGGGTGCTCGGCACATCGTCTTTCATGCCGAACAGGCGAGCGCGGCTCAGCCCAAGTAAGTACTGTTTCGAGCGATCCGCCAGACCGGGAATTTCCACGTAGTCTGCCAAGACGTAGTAGCCATCAAACTTCAACAACGGATTACCGTTGAACAGCAAGGTCGACAGGCCGCCAATGAGCATGAGCAAGAGCGCCGCATCGTGCACCGGGCCCGCTGCTGTTGCCGACCACACCAGTGTGGCTACCGCTGCTACACCCAACTCTGAAAGCACCCCGATCGCGCCTACCAACATGCGCTGGCGCTTCTCTGGGAATACCGCCGCAGCGCTGGCGTCCACGTAGGGAATGGGTAGCAGCACCATCATGGCGATGCCAAGTTCGTGCACCTCCCCACCGAAGCGTTTAACCGCCATGCCATGGGAGAACTCGTGTATCAGCTTCAGCAAAGGGTAGATCACAAAGAACAAACCAATGTTCTGCGGTGCGAAAAACTCCACGCCTGATAGCTCATACTGAAGTTTGGCCCAGTTAGGGGCCAACTCGATCAAGGCAAGCACGAGCAGCGCTGCCCAAAGCACGAAGCTGGTTGGGCGCAGCAAATAGTTAGTCAGTGGTGCCAGCTTGGTCAGCAACGCATCAGGATCGAACAACCGAAAGCGCATATACAACGGATTTAGATACCGTTGACGGCCATCGGCTCGGGCACGCTCATCGCCCCGATTAAACATTCGCTCAGCGTTCAGCTTACGATTAATGGTGAGCAACTCGGCTTCATGCAACTGCGCGAGCAAGCCCATGAACTCCGACTGGGTGGGCGCTTGTGAATCTTGCGCTTGAATCGCGCGGTCCCAAAGTTCCGCGATGCTCACGCTACCATCTAGCTGACCAACCAACTGAAAGGCGTAGTCATCAACGCGGTGATAGCTACCCGTTGATCGCCGATGTAAAACATAGCAACCCACCCCGCGATAGACGTGTCGATGCACCTCAAGATCGCTAGTTAAGCGAGGCTTTAGATCCTTGACTCGGTACCAGTGCTCGTTGAATAGCGGTGCGTCGCTCATACCAGCCATTCCCACAGGCGCAGCTTGGCCCACTCAACGAAGCGATGCGTCCAGATCCACAGGGTTCTCGCCTCCCCCACAGAAACTTTGGCGACCCCCGTTTGCCCGGGCCGCAAACCGACGGGTTCGACTAACAAGTCAGCATCCACACGAAAACGGTTCTGACCGTCTTCCGCTTGAGATATGGGGTGTATGGCCGCGACCTTGAAGGCTAAGCCGTTGTCAGGGCTGGCTTTCAAGGTGAGTTTGCCAAATTGCCCAGGGACTAAGTAAGCAACGTCGGTTTCATCGACCAGCAGTTGTACCTGGTAACCTTCATCAGGAGCGATTTCGAGTAGGGCTTCACCACGCTCTACGGGTGCACCAATGGCCTGTGTCAGATCTCCAGAAACGATGATGCCATCTTTTGGCGCTACCAATTCCGCGCGGCTGATCTGCTGTTCAACCAGCGCCAGCTGGGCTTCCGCCTGTTTCTTCTTGGCTCGCACTACCGCCATTTCGTTGCGATCGTAGCTGGCCATCGCCGAACGGGATTCGGACTTCAGGCTACTGATCTCGTTGTGCCACTTGGTCCGCTCGAGCTCAAGATCCTCGGTGTCTAGGCGCAAGAGGGTTTGACCGGCTTCTACGAGATCGCCAGCGCCAACATTGACTGCTTCGATATAGCCCTGAATAGGCGCGGTAATCACCCGCCGCTCCATCGGCACCAGTTCGCTATCGGCAGTGACGTGGTGCGTTGTAGGCAGTAGGTAGGCGCCCACCAAGATGCCGGTTGCTAACAACGCGCCGCATTTGAGTGCCAAATTTTTCGGCCGCAGAAACTTCTCCAAAAAGCTCCGAGTGGCAGCACGCAGCAGCTGACCCACGCCACGTTCCGTGCGGCGCCGCATAACAATCATGGGCGTTGCGACTTGTGCCATCTGCCGCAATAGATCCAGCGTCATGACCGACCAGGACTGTTTGGAAACTCGTTCGAACAATAGCGCGCCAACCAGATCGCCGTCCTGACACAGCGGCAGCGTATAGAGTTCCACGCCATCACGACCCGCGACCAGTGCCCGGTGCGCTTCGACAATGCTCAACGATGGCCGCGTGCCTGGGAAGTGCAGTGCGCAGTCCTGATCGCAAGCCTCGGTCATGGCGTCCACCAGCAACCGCGCTTCCGCAGACCGTGCATCGATTTCAACCTGTTGCGAAATCGCTTCGATGCGTAGCTTGTCGTTGTGCACAAGACCTAGGACTACGCGCTCGCAGCGTAAGCGTTGATGCAACTCGTTAACCAAAGCCGTTAGACCCATGGACAGGCTAGGCTGATCAATAAACTCTGCGACTAAACGCAGGACCGCCGCCTGGCGCTTGACCAGCATGGCATTGCGCTCAGCATCCTTAAGCGCTGCCTGGGCACCATTTGCACGCGCCACTGCCTGAACTGCCGGCTTCGGCTTAGACGGGTGCTGCTGATCTGGTTTCAGTGCTGCCTGCATGGTTCGAACACGTTCATCGGCCGCCGGATTACCGGCAGCACGTACTGCTTCCTGTTTCGTTCGTGGGGCGTCCTGCGTCACAGCAGCGCCAACCTTCTTGACTGGCAGCCACTCAATGCTTTATCAACCCGCGGCTCGTACCGTTAGTCTTTGTAAAAATAAGCAAATAGCACGCCACCGGCACCACCCAACTGTGTCGTAGCGCACTAAAACCGGTTGAACTGTGATGCACTTTGCACTTCCTTCGCGAATGCCACACTGCCGCGACCGATATGGGGTTCTCCCCGGCCACAAAACACTTCAGGCGCTTAGGCGATTACCTTCGCCGCCTCGATGGTGGGTAACTAAACCGGCCGAATGTGTCGTTAAGGGTCACACACTCGGCGTTCCCGGCACCTTCTAATCTGGGTTCTCTGGGTAGGTATAGATGTAGGTGGGCGGGGCTGCCGGATGTTGTGTCGAATTAGCGACAGTGATCTCACGGGGTAGGCCAATTCAGGCCTAGGGAGCGGCAATTTGTAAATATTTGTGTCTAAAACCGCTAGGACGCGGACTAGATTGACAATTGCCAGCCATCTCTTGAGAATCCACGCCCCTGGAAAGCCAGACCCGTGGCTACGTAGCTCAGCTGGTTAGAGCGCGGCATTCATAATGCTGAGGTCGGTGGTTCAAGTCCACCCGTAGCTACCATTGGCGACCCCACTACTAGACCCCACTAGTACATCAGGTTCAGCGTCACCAGCATCACCACCAAAAACACCAGCGTCATTGGGCTGCCAACGCGTACAAAGTCTGCCACGCGATAGCGGCCCGGGCCCATGATCAGGGCGTTTACCTGATGGGTGGGTAGCACGAAGGAATTGGACGTCGAGATCGCCACGGTAAGGGCAAACATCACTGGGTCAGCGCCGCTGACGACGGCGAGATTTACCGCGATGGGCACCAGCAGCACGGTCGCACCCACATTCGACATCACCAGCGTGAACAGGGTCGCGAGAATCGCCAACAACGCCTGCAAGCCCCAAATTGGCAAATCGCCTAGCGCCATCAACAAACGCTGGGCCAGGTAGTTCGCGGCGCCAGAGTTTTCTACTGCCAGCCCCAGTGGTAGTAGCCCCGCCAATAGAAATACAGTCTTCCAGCTAACGCTGCGGTAGGCATCATCAATGGTCAACACGTTAGCGACGATCATCCCCATAGCACCCGTCATCAGCGCAATTGGCAAAGCGATGGGCGTGAGCAGAATCAACAGCAATGATAGGGTAAGAAATGACACCGCCAGCGCGGCTTTGTAGGGAGTGCGCTCCTCCCGCGGATAGTCGGTGGTGAGAACCACGAAGTCGCGATCTTCTTCCAACTGCACCAAGTGTTCCCAACGGGTATGGCAAACCAAGGTATCGCCAGCAGCCAAGGGCGTGTCGGCTATGTCTTCCGTAATCGCTTCTCCGGCTCTAACCAGAGACAACAAACTCAGACCGTAGGCCATGCGCAGGCGCAACTCTCTCGGCGCTTTACCAACCAGCGAAGAATCTGGCGGAATGATGACTTGGGCGATGCCGGCAATGGAGTGGGCCAGCAGATGGCGCAGTTCTTTTAGCTTCGGCCGCAGCACCAACCCACCTTCATCGATGAGCGAGCGCAATGCGTCACGATTAGCAATTACTGCCAACGTCGCCGGTGCCGCTATGGGCGCATGGGTGGGTGGCGAGACCAAGACTTTGTTGCCATAACGAGAAGCCACAATGCGCACGTTATAGCGACTCTGCACCGTATCAATGTCGAGCCCCACTAGTGGACTCGTATCCGGCACTGCTACTTCACGGACCGCAGCATCGATGCCATGTACTCGGCGCAAGTAGCGGACCGTACCTTGGCTGCGGGTCGCGGGCTTAACGTCATCGACTTTCAACAGCCGCCGGCCGAATAGCAAAAAGTACGCAAGCCCCGATAGCACCAGCGCAATTCCCACCGGGGTTACATCGAACAACCGAACCGGCCGAATCGTCGCGCTGTCGGCTAACGCGCCGCTGGCGTTTTCTAACAAATCGTTGAGCATGATCAACGGACTGGAGCCGACCATGGTGAGCGTGCCGCCAAGAATGGCGCAAAATCCCATAGGCATCAGCAGCCGCGGCAGCGCCAGCCCCGTGCTCACTGAAATCTTCGATACCACCGGTAGAAACAGGGCCGCTGCACCAACGTTCTGCATGAACGACGAAATGACCGCGACCGTGCTGGACACCAAAGTCATGATGCGACCTTCCGTGCGACTGCCAGAGTGCAGAATGACCCGAGCGATCTGCTCCATCACGCCAGCCTTATCCAGCCCGCGCCCGAGAATCATCACCGCGATGATCGACACCACCGCATTGCTAGAAAGACCGGAGAAGAGCAGCTCAGGTTCCAGCAACCCCTCGAGACCTGGGACGAAGATCAGCAGCCCCAGCAACACCATCACCACCAGCGCGGCAACGTCCACGCGCAACAGCTCGGTGGCAAAAAGAAACACCGCAAGGCCGACTAGCGACATCACCAGGGCCATTTCGGTTGTCAGTTGAGGTAAGGCTTGCTCCATGGCTGACTATTCACTCGGTCCTTGATCAGCTTGAATGAGGTTCTCCCGCGTAAGAATCGGCCACCGCGATGTCCGGATACCGACCCAAGCACAACACCAGCACGGCACCCAGGGCGAACAACCCCGCAGCCACCGAGAACGCCACATCATAACTGCCCAAGGTGTCATAGACCCAGGCAAACAGCATCGGCGCGGTGCCTGAGCAGATGGCGAGCGACGCATAAAGGACGGCGTAAATTTTGGCGTAGTGGGCAAGGCCAAAGTAACGTGCTGCAAGAAACGACATGAGGTCGAGCTCGGCACCCGCGCCGATGCCAATCAATGCGGCGGCAATCAGCGCCGTGGCAAAGCTGGGTTCGCCCAGCAATAGCCAACAGCCCAGTACAGGCAGACTCAGTGCCAGGGCTGCCACACCTGGGGCCCAGTACAAATCAATTAGGTATCCCACCAACAAGCGTCCAACGATGATGGCCGCCCCGAAACAACTCAGCGCCAAGGCGGCACGACTGGGATCGATGCCATCGTCTGTAAGCGCGGGGATGAGGTTCGGGGCGATGCCACTGACCGCCAGGTATACAGCAAAGATCGAAGCCAATAGAACCCAATAGCGAGGCAGGTGGAAGGCCTGCCCCAAGGTATAGCCCCACAACGGCGCGCCGCTCTGTGGGTCCGATCCAAGCCGCTCGGCCGGTCGAAACTTCAACAGCACCACCGGCGCGGCGATCACCAGCGGTAGCAGCGCAAGACCCAAGTAGGCTGTGCGCCATCCGAAGGCTGTGAGCAACCAGGTCGTGTACAAGGGTGCCAATATGGCGCATACACCGGTACCGCTAAGGATGAGTCCCAGCGCGATGCCGCGCCGACGCTCGAAGTTGGTGGTGATCGCCCGGGTCCAGGTCACCGGAATCGAGCCCGCACCCAGAAGCGCCATAGCGCCGTAGGCCAGGTACAACATCCACAATGGACCGGACATGTTCGCTGCCAAGGCAAAACCAACGCTCACGCCGAAAATACCGGGCAACGCTATTCGTCGAGCACCGTAGCGATCGATCAGCCAACCTACGAGCGGCCCCGTTAGCGCACCAAGCCCCTGACTAAACAGCATGGCCGACTGAAACTCTGCTCGGCTCCAGCCAAACTCTGCGGTGATGGGCAACAGCAGTGCGCCGCTAGCGTAGTAAGGCAACACCAGAGAACTGCAAAACACACCGGCAAAGGCACTGATAACCAGCCAATGTTGGCGCAACAGCTCATCGTTGGAATCCATCATCGGATTCCATTATGCGGGATGTGCAAAGGAAAGTGCGGCGGTCCTTTTGCGCTAATTGTCGGCACCAGGATCTGCGACCTTCTGCCCAATCCAGCGCATGAACACCATCAGTCCCAAATAAACCGCTGCAGCGAACATATACGGTAGCGTCGGTTCCAACTGATACAACGTACCGCCAAGCAACGGTCCAATGGTGAAACCGAGTGGCCCACAGGATCCCGCCACGCCTGCCACCGCACCTTGCTCTTCTGCCGAAACTGCCAGCGATGCACCGGCCATGAATCCGGGACCCGCCAATCCCATACCAAAGCCCTGGATCATCATGCCCACAGTCAGCCAGGTCCGCGTTTCAGTACTCGCCAGCACCAAGAACGCCAAGGTCAAAATGGGCAGCGCCAACTTCAATAGCGAGAACGGCCGTATGTCGAGACGCTGTACAACGAACCCCTGGGCAAACAGTGAACAGCCCGCTGACAACATCATGGCCACGCCGAACACTTGAGCAGTCTCCCCTGCCGCTAGCCCCAAGACATCCTGAAAGCGAAAGCCCATGGTCTGTTGCACGAGCGCAAAGCCCGTAAACATGAGCACACCAACGATCACAAACGGCAGAATGCGCGGATCAGTGTATTTCAACCGCAGCGCTTGCTGGGTGGATGGCTGCTTCGGTGGCTCCGGCAAAAAGCGCCAGACGAACAAGCCATTGAGCAACGCCAGCGCTGCCATGACCCACAGTGGGGTTAACAGTGATATGACCGCCAGGCCAGCCACTGCGGGACCAAGGATCGCACCGATGTTGTTGGCCGCACCAGCCGCGCCCATGCCTTTGGTCCGATTGGCCACCGAGGTAATGTCCGCCATATAAGCGTTAGCAGCAGGCATCGTGGCCGCCATCACCGCCGCATGCATGACCCGCGCCACACAGAGCGCAATAAACAGTGGAATACCAACGATCAGACCACTAAGCCCGGCATACAGCACTGAGTTGAATAGCAGTGTACCGGCCGCAAATCCCAACAAGCCGGTTAACATGACCCGTTTACGACCCCAGCGATCGCTGGTACGACCCCAGATCGGACTCATGAGCACGACCACCAACGCCGAAATGGTGATGATGCTGGTGATCTGAATTTCAGATAATCCCATCTCCCGGCCCAAAGGGGCGAGCAGCGGGAACAGCACGGAGAAGCCCATACCGACGATGACCAGCGAAGCCAGCAGCATTCGCCGGGCATATTGGTGGGAAAATTCTGTCACGGTGCGGCAGCCTACCTGAACGGACCAGCAGTTGGCAGCTACTGCTCGTCGGCTTCCCGCAGCAACGGCCGCACCAACGCATCCAGACTATTGATCTTGATTTCGTACATCAGCGCCATCTGTGCGCCAAGTTTGCCCCGGGGAAAGCCTTCATTGTGAAACCAGATGAAGTAGGCCTCGGGGATGTCGATCAAGCGACGCCCAGCGTAGCGCCCGAACGGCATGACTTGATTGACCGCTTCCACCAATTCTTCTTGACTGTGCGCGTCAACACTCATCCAATGCACGAGCCTCATCATGCCTACCGGAAGCACTATGATCAGCAGACGCCGCCTACTTCGTCAAACCCCAGTCGCAGTGGCGGCCACAGGCCTGGGCGGCTGCGTCACTCCAACGGCGTTACCTAGCGGTGGCGTTTTCGCCCATGGCGTCGCCAGCGGCGATCCGCTGGCGGATCGGGTGATTCTCTGGACCCGCGTCTCTACCAGCCAAACGCCTGCGACAACCGTGCGCTGGTGGATTGCCGAAGATGAAGCGTTTACCAAGGTACGCAATCGAGGGGAAGTACAAGCCCTGGCGAGCGCTGACTACACCGTGAAAATCGATGCAGCAGGACTAGACGCAGCTCGCACCTACTACTATCGATTTGCTGCGCTGGGTGCCGAGAGTCCGGTTGGCCGTACCCGTACGCTACCAAGCGTTGCAGTGCCGAGAGTCCGCTTAGCCGTCGCTTCTTGCGCAAACTACCCTTACGGGTACTTCAATGTTTACCGCCGCATCGCCGAGCGTAGCGATCTAGACGCAGTCATCCATCTTGGTGACTATTTGTACGAATACGAGCCAGGGAACTACGACGACGACTCGAAGCTCGGCCGCCGTCACTTTCCGCCACGAGAGATTCTCAGCCTGAGCGACTATCGCTTACGTCACGCCCAATACAAGACAGATCCTGATTTGCAGGACGCACATCGACTGCATCCTTGGATCTGCGTCTGGGACGACCACGAAAGTACCAACAACAGCTGGCTGGGTGGCGCAGAGAACCACAACGCCGGTGAAGGCGATTGGCAAACTCGCAAGCGTCTGGCAATTCAGGCCTATCATGAATGGATGCCCATCCGCGCACAGCCGATGAACGCCAAGGGTTTGCAGATCTATCGGAACTTTCGCTTTGGTGAGACCGCAGACCTGATCATGCTCGATACGCGCTTGCACGGTCGCAGTGAACAGTTAGCCGATGGCAAAGATCCTGCCGCCCTGCGCGACCCCCAGCGCTCCTTGCTGGGCCAAGACCAAGCAGCATGGTTACGAACGCAACTGACAGCATCCCAGCAACGTGGCGCCCGTTGGCGCGTGCTCGGCCAGCAGTGCATGTTTGGCCAACTGGAAGATGATGAACGCTTAATCTTGAACACCGACCAATGGGATGGCTACCCGCTCGACAGAGAAGCGGTGCTTGATCAACTGGAATCACAGCGCATCGACAACACGGTGGTACTCACCGGTGACATTCATTCGGCTTGGGGTCTAGACATCACTCGCGATCCGTTTGCCTCGAGCTACGATCCGGCAACGGGCAAAGGTTCACTGGCAGTGGAGCTCATTTGCAGTTCGGTGACTTCGCCGACACCCTTCGGCAACCGGGAACAAGCCGCAGAACGCGAGCGTTCAGTGGTCCGCGATCGCCCGCACATTCACTGGGTTAACTTTCAAGATCGAGGTTATCTCTTGCTAGATTTGGACGACACTCGAGCCCAAGCACAATGGTGGCTGGTCGATACCGTTGAACGCAGTAACCACACTGAGCGCCTTGCTGCAACTATGGTCACCGAGTCTGGCGCCAATCACCTGGTCAAATCCGGATAAGCTGTATTAGCCGATCTGCTTAAACAACGCCATAAGCAACCATGGCGCTGGCCACTTTCTTGTAGCCGGCGATGTTCGCGCCGCGCATGTAATCCACATAGCCGTCATCTTCCCCGTGCTCGACGCATTGATCATGGATCTTGTGCATGATCCCCTGCAGTCTCTCGTCCACCTCCGCGGGGGACCAATTGATTCGTAAACTGTTCTGTGACATCTCTAGTCCAGAAACCGCAACACCGCCAGCGTTTGCTGCTTTTGAAGGTGCATGCAACACCTTCGCCTTACCAAAGACGGCAATTGCCTCCGGCGTCGACGGCATATTCGCGCCCTCGGCGACCGCTTTCACGCCAGTTTTTATCAGCGCTTCTGCGTCCTGCCTTTCTAGCTCGTTCTGGGTTGCACAAGGGAAAGCCAGATCGCAGTTGACCTCCCAAGGCCGGCCTTCGTGAAATTCGCAATCAAATTCTTTGGCATATTCACCTATGCGTCCGCGCCTTACGTTCTTCAGCTCCATGAGCCATTGCAGTTTGTCTTCGGTAACGCCGTCTTTGTCGTAGATGTAACCCGACGAATCGGACATGGTCACGACCTTGGCGCCGTTTTCAATCAACTTCTCGGCACAGAAGGTAGCAACGTTACCCGAACCCGATACCACACAAGTTTTGCCGTCGAGCCCGTCGCCAGCGTTGTCGAGCATGTTCTTCATCATGTACACCACACCGTAGCCCGTGGCTTCGCTGCGCACATGGCTGCCACCGAACTCCAGTGCTTTGCCCGTGAGCACACCCTCGAAGCGATTCTCTAGATGTTTGTACTTGCCGAACATGTAACCGACTTCCCGCGCGCCAACGCCTATGTCTCCGGCTGGAACGTCCATGTTGGGGCCGATGTGTCGACTCAGCTCAGTCATGAACGCCTGGCAGAAGCGCATGACCTCGCGGTCGGATTTGCCTTTGGGGTTGAAGTCAGACCCTCCTTTGCCGCCACCCAGAGGCAGACCGGTAAGACTGTTCTTAAACGTCTGCTCGAACGCCAGGAACTTTAGAATGCTGAGATTTACCGAAGGGTGAAAGCGAATGCCGCCTTTATAGGGACCAATGGCGTTGTTACATTGCACTCGATAGCCACGATTCACTCGAATATGCCCTTCGTCGTCTTCCCAGCACACACGGAAAATGATGATCCGATCGGGTTCAGTCATGCGTTCAAGGATCTGTTTGTCTATGTGCCCGGCTTCTTGGGAAAGGTAGGGGACGATATTGACTGCAACTTCCTCAACGGCCTGGTGAAATTCCGTCTCTCCAGGGTTTCGGCGAACCAGGCCTTGCATAAACTGTTGCAAGGCTTCTGCGTGCTTCTGCTTTTTGCTCACCTGTAGTCCTCGGCACTAATTGAGTATCTCCAGATAACGATAGCAGAGGAATTTGCACGCACTGTTTAGCGAATAGGCAACGCCTAAACGTCAATATTCCGTCGCCCGGGTTAGACAAGAACGCCGTGGCAGGCGTTAGAGCCGATTGGCAGCGTCAATCCACCCGCTAACCGTCGCTTCGGTTGGGGCGCTCGCGCTGCGTGCGTCTTTCTCATGGGTCGCTGCCAGCGCTTTCGTTAGCGTCGTTGGTTTTTTCGAGGTTAGGGCCGCTACCGAATCAATCCCTGAATAGGCTAGCAGCTCCGCACTTTGCCCACGCACACCCGGCACTCGTAACAGGTCTGCCATGCTGATCCACTTTTGCACCACAAACTGTTCGATGCCCACTGCTTCTGCAATTTCCGCCACCTGGGCGGGGTCCTGGCAACGGTTCAGCAGGTCCAAAGTCGACTCAACCTGTATGTCCCGCAAGCGTTGACCGAAGCCGCTTCCAACACCTTCAATCTCTTCGATTTCGTAGCTACTCTCTAGATCCGCAGGATCGCCTACCACGGCGGCCACGGCTACTGACTCTGAAGCCTGCGCCACGGGCGCTAACCGCTGCTCAGCGTTTTCTACAACGTCGGCCTTGAGTCCTTCAACACCTGCAGCCGCCTGGTTCTCATTGGCGTGCAATAGTTCCTGCAATCGCGCGATCTCCTCGCGCTGCGCAGCTTGCTCGCGAACGGCGCCGATTCGTTTTAGCAGCCAACCAACCACGCAGCCCAGAAGAAACGCGATCGCGATGTAGACGATAATCTCAGTTATGAGGTAGTTCACGATTCCACTCCTTCAACGACGAATTCAACCCGACGGTTCTTGGCACAGCCTGCGGCGTTACTACTCTCCGCTTTGGGCAGATCTTCGCTGTGGCCCCGCGCCCTTTAGCGTTTTGCCGTCAGCTGCGGCAGATTCTGATTCGTCGGGCAATGCACTGGCAGTTGATAACGGCTCTGGCTGACCCAGCTCGACTAATTCAAGTACGCGCAACTGATTGTCGACAGCACGAATGCCATTCACCTTGCGCAGCAGACGTCGCGCCTCCGCCCGCGCCGCCTCGCTAGCTACCGTGCCATTGAGCCGTAAATCTCGGCCATCTGCTGTTACGATGATGTCGGCGAAGCCACCTTCTACCAGCACTGCCGTCGCGCGCTTACGTAAATCGCCTTCGATGCGCGGCACCTGCTGATCTACACAGAACCAGATCAAGAGCCCTAACGATGCTAGGCCTACGATCACGATTAGTGCTCGGACCATTTAGTGATCTCCTATAGTTGGTCTGTGCGCCCGCTCGCGGTGCAGCGCCGGGGAGTCTACTCCGCTGCTGCTTTGGCTGTCTAACCAGACCTTACCTTGGCTGCGCTCAGCTAAAACGGTATGCCAGGTATCCTAAGTAAAACGCCAGCAGCGCAAACCCTTCTATACGCACTAAGCGTCTTGACCCCGTGAGTGCGAAGGGAATGAGCAGCGCTACGATCCCAAGGTTCACCAATAGGTCTATGGTTCCTCCGGGAGGAATGGGCAAAGGCGTGATCAATGCACTAATACCAAGTACAAAAGTGGTGTTGAACAGATTGCTGCCGATGACGTTGCCTACGGCTAGGTCCGGTTGACCCCGCAGCGCCGCCACCAAGGATGTCACTAGCTCAGGTAAGCTCGTACCCACGGCGACAATGGCTAATCCGATCACGGTTTCTGAAGCACCAAAGATCCGTGCCAGTTCACTCGCATGGGTCACCGTCAGCTCGCCCCCGATCAGGAGCACGACCAGCCCCAGAAGGGTCACCACGGCGTGTACCCCAGCACGGGGAGGCTCATGGGGCTCATCGATGTTCGCTAACGCGGCTTCCGGCGGCTCCGGCTCAGCAGGATTGGTCGCACTGATCGCCAGCGTTCCGGACACCGCTGGATTGGCAACTACCGTGGAAGTTAGCGGATCGTTCAAGCCATGCTGCAGCACGTCGCTGACATTGACGTATAAGAACAGCGTGAACAGCGCCAACAACACCAACCCGTCTGTCGCATCTAAGACTCCAACCTCATCCCGTAGCAGCACGTCTTGAGACAGCACCACCAGTATTGCTGTAACCAGCAGCAACAACGGGATCTCGCGGCGCACGATTTGTCCTCGTACGCGAATGGAAGCAACGACGGTGGCTAAGGCCAGTACCAAACCGATGTTTGCCAGGTTAGAACCGATCACCCCACCAAATGCCAACTCCGTCTGACCGCGCAAAGAGCCAATGACGTTGACCACTAGCTCCGGAGTACTGGAACCGAAAGCAACCACCGTTAGCCCAATGAACAACGGTGAAACGCCAAACGCACGCGACAGCCCTGTCGCCCCCCTCACCGTCAACTCACCACCAACGAGCAGCGCGCTCAGCCCCAGGCCGAGCCACAGTAGTGTTGTCAGCATCAGATGCCCATCAACGCTAGCGGAACAGTTCTGAAATGGACTCGCCGTGATGGATCGCGTAGATCGCGTCGGCAAATAGTTTGGCAACGGATACAGCGTTTACCTTTGCGCTTCGACGCTCCTCGGAAATCGGAATGGTATCGGTTACGACCACGCGCTCAATGGCGGAATCGTCGAGTCGAGACTTCGCCTGACCCGACATCACTGGGTGTACCGCCGCTGCTTCTATGCGCTGAGCACCTGAAGACTTTAGGAATTCAGCGGCAGCGATCATGGTGCCGCCGCTGGCGATCTCATCATCAATGATCAAGGCGTTGCGATTTTTCACATCACCGATCAGCGCAACAGCCTGGGGTTGCTCAGAATCGTCGTGGCGACGCTTGTCGATGATCGCCATTGGCAGTTTCAGCCGGTTGGCGTATTCAGCCAGGTCCTTGGCTTCGCCTACGTCGCTGGCGATGAGCACGCTGTCGCCCAGATCGCTGCTGTCTCGCAAATGATCACAAACCAGAGGCGTTGCGTTGAGTTGGTCCGCCGGAATGCGAAAGAAGCCCTGAACCTGGGGCGAGTGCAAATTCATCGTCAACACCCGGTTGGCACCGGCCGTTTCCAACAAATCTGCAATGAGCCGGGCGGTAATCGAAATTCGCGGCCGATCCTTTTTGTCCGAGCGCGCATAGGGAAAGTACGGCAGAACCGCGGTGATCCGGCGAGCCGATGCGTGTTTTAGCGCATCGATCATGATCATCAGCTCCAACAAATGATCAGAGACTGGCGGGCAGGACGTTTGCACCACGAAGACATCACACTCGCGGACGTTTTCCTGGCACTGATAAAGAATGTTTTCGTTGCCGAAACGCAGGATCTCCCCTGCGGTGAGCTCCAGATCTAGATTGTGGGCAATGCGCCGAGCCAGATCTGGATGAGAGGTGCCGGAGATCAATTTGATGCGGTTCGACACTGGCTTTACCGTGCTGGGGTTCGCGGGCTACTGAGTATAACAAGAGCCGCGGACCCTCACTGGCACCAATACCCGTGAATCGTAGACAATGTCCCCACTGCAACTAGGAGATCAGCCGATGGGAACCCTCGAACAGAAAGTGGCAATCGTCACTGCCGCGGGGCGCGGCATCGGGCGCGGCATCGCGCTGAAGCTCGCCGAGGCCGGAGCTACGGTTGTCGTCAACTCCTACAGCCCAGATCGTACCGAAGATACCGCAGCCGCAGTCCGCGAACGCGGAGTAGATGGGCTGGCTGTGGCTGGCGATGTCACTGCACCGGCGGTAATGCTTGACCTGGTGGCCCAGACCCTTGCGCGCTTCGGGCAAATCGACATTCTGGTCAACAATGTAGGTGCCGGCCCGAAAGAGCAGATTCAGCCTGAAGATGGGCCCTTAGGCCCACCCGCGGCATTGTGGGATGCACTGTATGCGCAAAACGTGCGCCCGGTAGTGCTCATGTGCGAGGCGACTCTACCGCACATGATCGAGCGCCGCAGCGGCAAGATCATCAACATCTCTTCCATCGCCGGTCGGGCGGCGTTGTCGGATAAACTTCTGGCGACGCTAGTACCCCCCTCCTACAGCGCCATGAAAGCGGCAATCAGCAACTACACCCAGACACTGGCGGAGATGATGGGTCCACATAACATCAACGTTAACGCTATCTGTCCGGGCATCGTCTTCACCGACGCTTGGCGCAGCAATGCGGAGTTGGCGGTAAAAATCTTTCCCCAGTTCAAAGGTCAGGATCCAGAGACTTGGTTTGCCGGCATTGCGCGTGGCGATTACCCGGATTTGTTTGATCGCACCCCTATGCGTCGACCACAGACTGTTGAAGACATGGGCAATGCCGCAGTGTTTCTGGCGTCCGAGAACGCCCTGAACATCACCGGGCAATCGATCATGGTCGATGGCGGCATGATCAAGCTTTAAGAGCTAGGTAATGCAAAGCCCGCCCTCCCCTTGCATCCGCAATTGCTGCCTCGACGAAGCCGATGTTTGCATTGGTTGCGGTCGTCACGTCGAAGAGATCGTCGCCTGGGGTAACGCTGATGCCTGCCAGCGGAAAGCCATTGTCCTGCGCGCGGCGCAGCGCTGCGAACAACGGCAACTGAGACATGGGAACGCGGGTGATTCGCGTTCAACCAGCCCTGACGAATAAGGTCCCAGCCACCAACACTGCACAGGACGAGATCCAAGAAACTATGGACCAAAAAAGCTGGATCGAACCGGAGCCAGTGGAAGATGGCGCGCTCTCAGATGCTCAGATCACCTCATGGCGCGAACAGGGTTTCACGCTCATCCATGGCCTACTACCCGACGTCCTCTTGCGTGCGGCGGCTGCAGATGCGCGTTCGCACTTCCCCTTCCCCGGCACGGTAGAGGCACAAAACATCACGAACTTTGGTTCAAACCAGCGATTTGTCTTCCCAGCAGACTCTCGTGCCTGCAACGAGATCACGCTGCACCCAAACCTGTTGGCCGCGGTCTCTGCTCTGCTCGGTGAGTCCGTCTCCGATATTCGACTCACGCAGAGCGATCTGTGGCCAAAGTACGGTCGCGCAGCCAGCGCTGGTGACTACGACAATCACGACCAGCGCATTCACTGCGACTACCCCAATCACTCGTTAACTCACCCCCCAACTTGGGAGTCGCCTGACGCTGTTGAAATCCTGATCTACCTTTCAGACTTAGAAGAGTGCCAAGGGTCTACGGCCGTCGTGCCAAGACAAGGCCCAGACGATCCGGCCTATCCGTGGCCGATCGTACAGACGCCAGGAGTGAATGGTCTGCCGTACATCAACAACAGAACTAACGCTGAAGCTTACTTGCGAACACAGGCCCCAGAAATCGGAAATTTTCGAGAAGAACACCTTTATGCTCGTGAAGTTGTCGCTCGTTACTGCTTTGGATCCATTCTCTTTTACCGACATGACACCTGGCACCGGGGCACGCCGGTCAAGGACGGCGCTTTGCGCTTTGTCCACAATCTCACTTTCAAGAAAGCACCCTGCGATTGGATCAACGTACTCCATCCGGGCTGGTCCTGGAGCATGTATCGACGGACCCAGCTGATGGAAAAACTCATTGCCCATGCCACCGTAGAGCAGCGCACCGTGCTCGGATTTCCCGCGCCCGGAAACGAGTACTGGACAGAACAGACGGTGACTGCCGTGGCGAACCGCTACGCCGCACATGACATCGACATGGAACCGTATTGGGATGGATTACCTTAGGAGC
>JBPCXR010000307.1:0-6184 GCA_051027215.1 Pseudomonadales bacterium
TGTTCGGCGTGACCATGACCGCGGAGGAAGTGTTGGATGAAGTAGAAAAGGACGCCTCATTCTACCGCACCTCAGGCGGCGGCATGACGTTGAGTGGCGGCGAAGCGGCGATGTTCCCGGAGTTCGCCACCGCGTTGCTCGAAGGTGCCCACGAACGCGGCATCAACACCGCCATTGAAACCGCGGCCAACGTCCCGTGGCATTTCTTAGAGCAGATGCTGCCCCATGTCGATACGGTGCTGCATGACCTCAAAGTGATGGACCCTGAGCGGCACAAGAAGTGGACAGGGGTCGATAACACGCGTTTACTCGAAAACTTCAAGAAGGCCTACGACACCTATCCGAACAAGACCTTCATTGCCCGCAGACCGCTGATTCCGGGGGTGAACGATGACGAAGAAGATATCAGAGCAGCGCTGGCGTTCATACGCCCGCATAAGAACGTCATCGATTTTGAGCTGCTGCCGTACATGCGTTTTGGATTAGGCAAGTACGACATGCTCGGTCGTATGTACGAGCTGCGAGATTTTGAACCGCCCACGGAAGAGTCGATGCAGCGCCTACAGGCGATCATCGACGAGGCGTTCGGCCGTAGCAGCGAGGAAACCCCCGGCCTGTAATCCGCATAAGGGAAACGTGGTATGTCGATGTACCCAACGAACATGTTCTTTACCTCCGAGTCGGTCACGGAAGGGCATCCGGACAAATTTTGCGACCAGATTTCTGACGTCGTCTTGGACGAGTGTCTGAAGCAGGATCCGTTCTCGCGTGTCGCCTGCGAGTGCTATATAACTATGGGTTTGCTTGCAATCGGCGGCGAGGTGACCACGCGTGCGATGTTCGACGTGGCGGAGGTCGCACGAGAGATCGGAAATGAGGTCGGTTACACCTCGCCGAAGTACGGCTTCGACGTTAATACTGCTGCCGTCGTCAGGACGATTCACACGCAGTCGCCGGACATCAGCCAAGGCGTGACGCGGGAAGGCGGGCAGATCGGCGCTGGCGACCAAGGAATCATGTTCGGTTATGCATGCAATCAGACCGATGAGCTGATGCCACTACCGATCACCTTGGCTCATCAATTGGCGATGAAGCTGACCGATGTACGCAAAGCAGGAGCGCTGCCGTATCTCGGCCCGGACGGAAAGTCTCAGGTGACCGTTGAGTACCATGACGGCAAGCCCGTGCGTATTGACCACGTGGTGATCGCCGCTTCTCACACCGATGAGGTGGTGACCGCCGATGGCAAGTACACCAGTGAAGACGCCAAGCAGGAGGTCATCGCCCAGGTCGTGGAGCCGGTAGTTGGGCATCTGTTAGACAGGAACTCCAAGATCACGGTGAACGGAACCGGGAAGTTCTTGGTCAGCGGCCCTCAGGGGGACACGGGCTTAACCGGCCGCAAAATCATCGTAGACACCTACGGCGGCTGGGCGGTGCACGGCGGCGGCGCGTTCAGCGGCAAAGACCCTACCAAGGTAGACCGTTCCGCAGGATATATGGCGCGGTACGTGGCCAAGAACATCGTAGCGGCGAAGCTTGCGGAGGAGTGTCTGGTACAGCTTGGATACTGTATCGGCTTGGTAGATCCGGTGTCCGTAATGGTGAATACCTACGGAACCGGAGAGATTCCTGACGACGCTCTGGCGAAGCTGGTGCGAGAGGTCTTCCCGCTGTCTCCCCACGGGATCATCGATCGCTTGCACTTGCGGGAACCGATTTATCGCAACACCGCAGCCTACGGGCATTTCGGGCGTAGTGAATTCAACTGGGAGAAGCTGGACGCCACCAAAGAACTGCGGACCGGGGCGAAGATTTCCTGAAGCGTGAGCAAACACTAGGAACCCGGCATGGGCATGATCACCCAGTTTCTTGAAAGCACGTTGCAACCGGTGGTGGTGATCTTCACCGCATCAAATTTGGCAGTCATGGGGCTTCAGGCGAATATGCCGGAGGTTGTGGCAGCCTTGAAAAGCAAGAAAACCATGGCGCTGATCTTTTTCTCTGGCTGGGTTCTGGGCCCTGCGCTCGCCTACTTGATCACCAGGTTTCTTCCCTTGGAGGAACCCTATGTCATCGGATTGCTCCTCTACAGTCTGGCGCCGTGCGCGCCGTTTCTCCCGCTAATGATCCCGAGAGCGCGAGGGGATATGAGTTTCGCGGGTGCACTTGTGCCATTGGTGGCAATTGGTACCGTTATATTCATGCCATTGATGGCGCCTGTGTTGATCGATGAGGTGAGCCTCAGCGCCGGGGATATCGCTAAAATGTTACTCGTCACTGTACTCCTGCCGCTGTCAATCGGAGCAGCCCTGCGAGGGTTCTCGGAGACGACGGCTAATAGGATCTTTCCAGCAATCAACCTGATCGCCAAGTTCAGCGCCTTAATAACCATCGGTTACGCCGTTGTGCTGTACTGGCGAGAGATGCTCGAGACAGCAGGAAGTTTTGGCCTGCTGTCTATGACGATTTTTATGGTTCTGATCGGACTTATCACGTATCGATTCGGTTTCGGCCTCAAGCAGGATCAGCGCAGCGCCATGTCGCTCGGCATGCTCACGCGCAATGGTTCCGTGGTGTTGCTTGCCGCCCTAGCCATCCCGAATGTGGACCCCGGTGTCGTAACCTACGTGATCATGTTTATTGTGTGGTCGATAGTACTCGCGGCCATTGCAGCTAAAATATTCGGCAGGTTGGCCGACCGGCAAAATCAGACCCAAAGCGGGAAGCTGGCGTAGCTTCGAAAACCCTCACAGAGGAAACGCTAACAGGCGCGCGATTTCAATCTCCGTAGAGGCTCGGATGCGTTTCGGGCGCCTGGGCGGGACGAGTGAGTGCCCGTTGCGATGCGTTGGAAGATGCTCGACACTTCCCGCAAGACGTTCATCGCGAGCAGCTAGTAAGGCTGATCCTGGAGGGCAAGAAGGGGTTCGAAAGTGGGTACAGTGGCCATCTTAGGCGCTGGGGCACCCAATGGGGTGGGCGGCGCACTAGCAAGGCGATTTGGGCGTGCAGGCTCGCATGTTGTGGTGTCTGGTCGGACCCAGGAAAAAGTAGATGCGACAGCGCAAGAAGTCCTGGCGGCCGGTGGCTACGCCGAAGGGTTTCAAGCGGAGGTGACCTCAGAACGCGAACAGGATTCGCTCTTCGCCCATGTCGCCTCGATAGGGCAGCTCGTAGCCGCGGTTGTGTTTAACGCAGGTAGCAACATGCCCATCCCGTTTGAAAAGATAACGGCGGATGAGTTTGGAATTCTGGGGTCGGGAATTCTGGGGTCGGGGTAAAGTGCCGGTGTAAAAGCAGTAGCTCAGATCCGATAAGCATTGCGAGTGCAGATCTGAATACTCCCGAGAAAAGAAACAGGGTCTATGGAAACTAGTGTTACCACGCCGAATTTGGCGCATAGGAGTGCAGGTTGAATAGTTCGCACAAGGAGTCTTCAAACCTCGGCTTCGATCCGAATGCGCTGCGGGTCAAGTATCGTGCAGAGCGGGACAAGCGAGTTCGGCCGGAAGGCGTACAGCAATACATAGTACCGACTGGCGCGCTTGCACACTTCATAGAGGATCCAAACGCAGATCCGTCGTTTTCACGCAGTCCTGTGGATGAAGCGGTAGATGTTGCCATTGTCGGCGCCGGTTTCGGCGGCTTACTGGCAGGGGCTCGTCTTCGTGAAGCTGGCCTCGAAGACTTGCGGATCATCGATGCGGGCGGCGACTTTGGCGGTACCTGGTATTGGAACAACTATCCAGGCGTGCAGTGTGATATCGAGTCCTACTGTTACATACCACTGCTGGAAGAATTGGGCTACATGCCGAAGGAAAAGTACGCTCTGGGTGCAGAAATATTTGCGCACTCCCAGCGCATTGCCCGTCACTATGATCTGTATCCGTGTGCATATTTCCACACAAAGGTCACAGACTTAACTTGGGATGAAGCAACCGCTCGGTGGACGGTGTCGACGGATCGTGGCGACACGATTAGGGCACGGTTTGTGGTGATGGCAAGCGGATTCCTCAGTCAGCCGAAGCTGCCGGCAATCCCAGGCATCGAGAAATTTGGCGGCCGGATTTTCCACACCAGCCGCTGGGACTATGACTATACCGGAGGTGATACCAACGGCAATCTGACTAAGTTGGGTGATAAGAGGGTCGCTCTCGTTGGTACAGGTGCAACGGCTATCCAATGCACGCCATTTCTGGGTGAATACGCTGAACACGTATACGTAATTCAGCGCACGCCTTCCTCTGTGGACTTGCGCGGTAACGCACCCACTGACGTTGATTGGGTAAGTTCACTCACGCCAGGCTGGCAACGTCGTAGGCGAGACAACTTCAGCGACATTGTGATCGGCCTGCCGGTTGAGGAAGACTTGGTCAATGACGCGTGGAGCTCGATGTTTAAAGAGCTCGAGAGTATGTTGCCACCAGCTGAAAGCGGAGACATTTCACCGGAAGAAGCGGCGGAGCTGGCAGAACTCGCGGACTTCAAGAAAATGAACGCTATTCGTGCGCGGGTAGATGCGGATGTCAGCGATCACGAGACTGCCGAGAAGCTCAAGCCCTGGTATCGGCAATTCTGTAAGCGGCCGACGTTTAGCGATGTGTATCTTCCAACGTTTAATCGCGAGAACGTCACGCTTGTGGATGCCAGTGCCTCACAAGGAGTCGAACGAGTAACGCCGAATGGGCTGGTTACTGGTGGGGTCGAGTATGAAGTCGACTGCATCATCTTTTCTACGGGTTTTACCGCTGGCGGTGCATTTACCGAGACGGCAGGGTTCGAAGTACATGGCCAGAATGGTCAATCGCTTACCGAGAAATGGGCAGATGGCTTGAAGACGCTACACGGCTTCTCTGCCCATGGGTTTCCTAACTGCTACAAGATGGGGCTCGGGCAGAACGGATTATCGGTGAATATCACCGCCATGCTGGAAGATCAGGCTCAGCACATTGCCTATATCATCAATGAACTCACAAAACGTGGCGCCAGATACGCTCAACCTACGCTGGAAGCCGAACAACAGTGGGTTGATACCATTAATGAATTCGCGTTCCCCAATATCGACTTTTTTGAGGCCTGTACGCCGGGTTATTACAACAATGAAGGCCAGCCGGACCAGCGAGGTTTTATGAATGCCGAGGGTTATGGTCCAGGGATAAATGCGTTCAATGCTCTGCTGGCGCGGTGGCGGGCAGATGGTGATCTCGCGGGGCTCGAGTTACGCTAGCCATCGTTCAGCCGAGATCAATCGGTACGCCGATGAATTCTGGTTCGTAGGCTTGATCGGGTGATGCGCGGCCGCGGCGATCAAGTTGTGTGGCGTCTTCGCCGACGAGGATGCGCCACCACTCAGACCCACAATCTAGCAGGAGCTAACTATGCAGTTTTGGAGATTTTTGGCGCCAAGCATGCTTGGCTTCACCCTAAAGAATGCAGGGCACGCGCTCATCGACAAGGTGACCGGCGCGCCACCTCGGCCGGTACGCGTTGCAGAGTACGTGGCAGCCCATGCCACACGCGGTGACCCCGAAAACGTGCTCCGCACCATAGATAAATTCGCCCGGGAAGAACGTTGGCTGATGAACGTTGGGCCAGATAAAGGTCCGTTAGTTGAGGAAATGGCGTCTCGCCTGCCGCCTGCTGCGCGCGTATTGGAATTAGGCGCCTACTGCGGTTACTCGTCGATCATGCTCGCCAATGCGCTCGGAGCACAAGCCCGGGTCACGTCTATTGAGATCAACGAAACCTTCGTTGAAAGTGCGCGAGCAAACGTCGCAGTAGCGGGCTTGAGCGACCAGATTACCTTTCTGCCTGGTGCATCGACTGATGTGCTAGCGACTATACAAGGACAGTTCGATTTGGTGTTTCTTGATCATTGGAAAGACCTGTACAAACCTGATCTCCAGCTAATGGAAGAGAGGGGATTGGTGGGACCTGGCACCATCGTCGTGGCCGATAATGTTGGAGAGATTTTCGATCCAGAAGAGTATCTACAGTACGTGCGTAACTCCGGGAACTACGACAGCGAGCACCGCGCCGCTAGCATCGAATACACCAGCCATGCGGATGCGGTAGAAATCTCGGTGCATCGTTAGAGTTATGGGGTCGGGGGGGGGGGGGGGAGGGAGGGGGGAACGGGGGGGTCGTCAGGTTTTCTTCCCCCCCCCCCCCCCTCTCCCCC
>JBPCXR010000308.1:0-2972 GCA_051027215.1 Pseudomonadales bacterium
GTTGGAGTCCCGACTGAAGCTAATTGAGCAGGAACAACGGGGCGGGATCAATTTGGAGCAGTTCTACACTCCCGACCAAGACGACCCTCAATAAGTCAGCCTAGCTTGCAAAAACAGAAGATTCCACCCCGTTTTGCTGTTCAACACCCGCAGCGGGCATGGTAGATTTCGAGGGTGCAGAACTTTAGATTTTTGAATGTAGAGAAGGCCTTTTGCCGTGAGTTTCCAACTCAGTCTTAGCACCGAATCGGTGACCGCGGCATACCTAGACGAACCGCTGTTCGTTGCGCCAGATGCTGCCTTGAGCGAAGTACTGCATTTATTGCGGGCGCAAAATACTGGACAGGTATTGGTTTGTGAGGACATGACCTCTGGGAAGGGGCGATTGATCGGCATCTTTACTGAGCGCGATGCGCTCAAGCTAATGGCTGCTCAAGAAGATCTTGATCAGCCTGTGTCGCAAGTGATGTCGCGCGATCCGGTCTCGCTTGAGGAAAACGCGAGCGTCGCTGAAGCAATCAAGACCATGTCACAAGGCGGCTATCGACAGCTTCCAGTGATTGGACATGATGGCACCCCTACGGGCATGGCGACCGTCTATGGTGTCGTTCATTACTTGGTCGATCATTTTCCACAAACGATCTATACACTTCCCCCCGAACCAGGCTCTGTTCCTAGCGAGCGCGAAGGCGCATGACCTGCCGCTTCCAAGATTTCCCACCTACAAGCTTACCTCCCCTTGCGTGAAAGAATTGTCGGCAACTATGGCCACCTCGACACCTACCAAGCCAGTCGCCAACCTGGATGAAGCAACCGTTCGTTTTTGTGGCGACTCTGGGGACGGCATGCAATTAGCTGGAACCCAGTTCACTAATACTTCTGCACTTTTGGGCAACGACGTTGCGACGTTCCCCGACTTTCCAGCCGAGATTCGTGCCCCTCGCGGCACGCGAGCTGGTGTTAGCGGTTTTCAGATTCATTTCTCGAGTAACGAGATATTCACCCCAGGCGATACCGTCGACGCACTTGTGGCGATGAACCCTGCGGCATTGGTCACCAATCTGTCCGACCTCCGGGATGGCGGAATCTTGCTCCTGAACCAGGATGCTTTCGAGAAAAAGGGTCTCGAACAGGCTGGCTACACCGATAACCCAGCCGAAGACGGTAGCCTTGATAAGTATAAGCTGCACTCGGTACCGATGACCAAGCTAACACGATTAGCTGTCGAGGACTGCGGGCTGAGCCAGAAAGAAGCAGATCGATGCCGAAATTTCTTTGCGATGGGACTTGTATTCTGGCTTTATGACCGTTCATTGGATCCCACGCTCCGATTCATTGATACCAAGTTTGGCAAACGACCCGAAGTTGCTCAGGCCAATACGGCGGCTCTGAAAGCAGGCTATCACTACGGCGAAACTGTAGAGGCGATCAACACGCAGTACCATGTCGCCCCGGCGAAACTGACCTCAGGGACCTACCGCAACATCATCGGAAACACAGCGCTGGCCTGGGGGCTCTTGGCCGCGGCAAAAATGTCAGAAAAGCAGTTGTTTCTGGGAGCTTATCCAATTACGCCTGCCAGCGACATTCTGCATGAGCTAGCCAGGCACAAGCACTTCGACGTACTAACGTTTCAAGCCGAGGACGAGATCGCAGCAATGACCTCGACGATTGGCGCTGCCTTTGCCGGGTCGATGAGCGTCACTGCCAGCAGCGGGCCTGGTATCGCGCTAAAAGGCGAAGGTCTGGGGCTTGCTGTGATCATGGAACTGCCGATGATTGTGATTAACGTCCAGCGTGGTGGTCCTTCAACTGGCTTGCCGACAAAAACAGAGCAATCAGACTTGAGTCAAGCTTTGTTTGGTCGTAACGGCGAATGCCCGATGCCAGTCATCGCGGCCAAGAGTCCAGGCGACTGTTTTGACATTGCCTTAGAAGCATGGCGACTGGCTGTAAATTACATGACTCCCGTTTTTGTGCTTACCGATGGCTATATTGCTAACGGCTCAGAGCCTTGGAAGATTCCGTCAGCTAGTGCAATCTCCAAGATTCCTGTCGAACATCCGGACTCTTCTGAAAATGGGTCTGGTTTTTCTCCTTACCAGCGCGATGAAAAACTTTCGAGGCCTTGGGCCATACCGGGAACTCCAGGACTGGAGCATCGTCTTGGAGGACTGGAAAAACAAGATGGTTCTGGCAATGTCAGCTACGATCCGGACAACCACGAGCACATGTGCGAATTGCGTGCGGAGAAAGTCGCGAGAATCGCCAAGGACATTCCTTTGCAGGAGCTCGATGGCCCAGATAGTGGCGATCTCTTAGTAGTTAGTTGGGGAGGCACCTATGGCGCTTGCGCCACCGCCGTTCACAACGCTCTGGCGGAGGGGAAAAAAGTAAGCCACTGCCACTTGCGATATTTGAACCCCTTCCCGAAGAATCTCGCTGAGATCCTGACAAAGTTTGACACAATCTTGATTCCCGAGCTCAACTTGGGCCAACTTGGCTCGGTGATTCGCTCTACATTTTTGATCGACGCGGTTGGGCTGAACAAAGTACAAGGAAAACCGTTCAGCGTTGCAGAAATTCTTTCCAAAATTAATTCGCTAGTTGCATAAAAGGCAACCTACTGAGATGAGCATTGAAACCACACTGCCTGTACTAAAACCTGCCGATTTCGCGAGTGACCAGGACGTACGTTGGTGTCCTGGCTGCGGCGACTATTCGATCCTCGCGCAGATGAAAAAAATGCTGCCCACGTTGGGCATGCCGCGGGAGAACATTGTGTTCATTTCGGGCATCGGCTGTTCAAGCCGATTTCCGTATTATATGAACACTTACGGCATGCACTCGATTCATGGCCGCGCTCCTGCGGTTGCGACGGGGCTAAAAACTTGTCGACCCGATCTCCAAGTTTGGGTGATTACTGGCGACGGAGATGGCCTCTCGATCGGTGGCAACCACCTGATGCACTG
>JBPCXR010000309.1:0-3971 GCA_051027215.1 Pseudomonadales bacterium
CTTTGGATGTAATGCGGCCTCGGATCGAGGCCCGCCTGTGATCTGTACGTAGGGAGCCATACCGGTGAAGAATCTCATCGTTCTGCTGATTGTGGGGCTGCTGGCAGCGTCCTGCCTGGGGGTGGTAGCTGCACAAGAACTACTGGTAGCACCAGGCACTGGCGACATCGACCAGACGACGCCTGAAATAGCGTTGCCCGCCCTGCCCGACTTGGCCACTGAGGGCGACTACTCCGTAGATAACTACTCGGGAGAAACCATTGATGAGTACTCCGAGGAAATTGAAAACACTCCGACGGACCAATCGTTCAGTGGCGACGAGTATTCTGAGGGCTTGGTACCGTATGCCATGGACAACAACCACATGTACCAGTGCGACCAGGCCTTGTTGGAAAGCACTGGCACCTGGATCCGGCGAGGGTTTTGGTACGCGGAGGTGGATGCGGTCATCTTCAACCGCGAGTGGAATCGCGATCCGATCTTTCTGGCTACCCAGCTAGTTGGCACTAGTGTTAATCCAATTCTAGGTTTACAAGCGGTTGAAAACCAATTGGCTGTCAATGGCAGCAAGCCAGGTATGGAAGCCGCACCTCGTTTTACTTTGGGACATTTCCTGTTTCGCGACCACAAAAACCGAGACCACGTTGGTGAATTCACCGCCTATGGCGGCGGCGAGTGGACGGAAGAAGCGCTGCTCAATGCCAACCCCAACAACGATCAGAACACGACAACGCTCACGATTCCAGTAGTTGCTGATGGGGGCAATCTCTCCTTCGACGGTGCCACTAGCTCCAACTTTCGATACGACAGCCGCTTCAACAACTTTGAACTGAACTATCTGCTGAAGGAACGGATGGGGCGCGACCACATGGAAATGGAGCCGAGCGGACATTGGGTGCGCCGAGCGGGACCTTCCATCAGCCGTTCGTTCTTGGTTGGTGTGCGATTCTTCGATCTCAATGAAGACTTTGATTGGGAAGCTTCCGGCATCGATCCCGACGGCAACCCCCAAACCGACGACGTCCAGGATGACGACATTGGCAGCGCAAGAGTTCATACTGACAACGACATGTTCGGCACTCAAGTCGGTTTTACCTGGACCTACGAGACAGCGCGTTGGAGTGGAGGCGTGCGTGCCAAAGGGGGTATGCTAGTAAACCTCATCGATGCCCGGTATATCTTTCAACGGACACAGAATTTGACAGGCGATGACCTGATGAATGACACCGCGCTGCAAGCAGATGAGCTCGGTTTCATTGGAGAAGCAGCGCTGCAAGGGAAGTGGCACTTGCGGCCGAACTTATCACTGCGGGCCGGTCTGGAAGTTTTGTTCGTCACCTCAACAGCGCTAGCACCGCATCAATTTCCCGATGTGTTCATACCCGGTGGACCAACGCGGATCGTCTCCACAGGCGACCCTTATTATCTCGGAGGCTCGATCGGATTTGAAGGTTACTGGTAACCTTGCCGACTGATCGTTCGGGCTTCTCCAGGGGTTGGTTATCTGCCTACCCTTGCTAGCGTGCATTTTTCAGTGTTATGTGCAGACCCCCTAATGGGGACTGTCTTGACCGGCAAAACCCTTGTTGTCGGCCGATTTAGAGCCTTTTCTTCGATCGATTCGTGGGTTGTCGGCGTAGACTTGCGCAGCATTTCTCGTTAGCCTATCTTGCTGTGGCAGTTGTTGAGCCAGTTGGGAGAAGCCCTTAACAAGGCTGGCCCGGCAGTACCGCGAACCATCCCGCATTTGCCGTCGTTCTAGACGTAGTGTATCGAAATTCCGCCCCTAGTCATTGCTGGGGCCAAAGCCCCTGTGACGCTGACAAGCCGATGAAGCATCCTTCGTTTCTGGCACGCAAGACGCTGGGTCAGCCCAACTATTTCTTGATCGCCATGGTGGCCGCGTTTCTGGTGGCACTCATGCCGCGCGGCGTTCGCAAAGCGATCGAATCGAACTCCAACAAGGCCGAAGATTGGTTGCCGCCGAACTACTCGGAGTCGGTCGATTTACAATGGTTCCGAGATCACTTCATCGGTGAGCAATTTGCCCTGGTGAGCTGGAGCGGCTGTACTCTGGGCGATACCGAAAAACTCAACCAACTGGCCCGCCGCCTGGTGCCGAGCCAGGAGGCGTTGGCCAATGCCCCCAACGATTCGCCATTGCACCAACGGGCGCGCTGGTACAAGAGAATCAGGACAGGCCCCGACGTGCTGGAGCAACTCACAAGTCCGCCCTTAGCACTCGACTATAGCGATGCGGTCAAGCGGATTGAGGGCGCTCTGGTTGGACCAGTACGGAAAGACGCCAATGGTGAGTCGCTGGGCGATGATTCCCGGGTGACCTGTCTGATCGTCTATCTCTCTGAGGAGGCAACCAGCGACAACAAGACCATGCGGGCGGCGGTTGAAAACATTGTTACCGTTGCCAGTGAAGAGTGTGCGATCGCCCCCGACACGGTCCACATGGGTGGTCCGCCAGTCGATAATATAACGATCGACAAGGAGGGCGAAGCCACTCTTGTCCGGTTGGCCTTGCTATCGGGGATTGTCGGTGTGGGGCTCTCCTACTGGTGTTTCCGCAGTTTCAAACTTACCAGCATTGTGTTTGCCGTGGGCGTGTTGAGCGCCGGCATGAGTTTGGCAATCGTGTTTTACTTTGGCATTGTCGAGGTGATGCTGCAGGGGCTCTCGACGCCGCGATTGGGCACGGTCGATGCGATTCTCATGTCGATGCCCGCGGTGGTCTATGTGTTGGGGCTCTCCGGCGCAATCCATATCGTCAACTACTACCGCGACGCCCGGCGGGATAGCGGTCTTTCTGGTGCTGCCGAGTCGGCGGTGCGGCTGGGCTGGGCTCCTTGTGCTTTGGCCGCCTTTACCACGGCGGTCGGACTTGGCTCGCTCTACACAAGCGACATCTTGCCGATCAAAAAATTTGGCTTATTCACCGCCATTGCCGTGATGGGCACGGTTGGCGTACTGTTTACTATCTTGCCGGTGTTTCTGCACCGTTTCCCGATCAGTGACGATCTTGTCGCGCGACAATCGGGTCATCATAAGGAAGGGCATTTGCCCGACTGGGCGAAGCGGCTGTTTGACGTGGTGGTGGGACGCTACGCTTGGGTGTGCCTGTTCTGGTTTGTAGTTTTGGGCGTTTTCGCCTACGGTTTCACAAGGATTGAAACCGAGGTTCAGCTTTTGAAGCTGCTTGATGAAGACACCGATCTTATCCACGACTACGCTTGGCTGGAGAACAATCTGGGCAATCTCGTGCCGATGGAGGTCGTGCTTACCGTTCCGCCAGAGAAGATCCGCTCTGCGGAAGAGCACGCTGAGGAGGATGGCAAGCAGTATCAGCTGACGATGCTCGAGCGGCTGGACATGATGCGCGAGATCCAGCGAGGCATTGAGCAGTTGCCCGAAATCAGCCGCGTATTGTCGGTGGCCACATTCACCCCGGAGAGCACCGACTCGGGTATCGGTGGAGCGGATCGCAGTGCCGATTACGCCAAAAACAAAAGCCTGGAGGAGCATCGCGATACGCTCCTCGCGGGCGACTATCTGCGAATGGAGCATACCGAGGCTCGCACTAAGCAAGAAACGGGCCGTGAACTGTGGCGAGTAAGTGCCCGCGTGGCGGCACTAGACAAAGATGGCGAAGGCGTCGACTATGGCATATTCGTCGAACAATTGAAGCAAGCCGTCGATCCAGTGTTGGTGGCCTACCAGCAGCGGGATCAGATCGTGGCGAAGCTGCACAAACGCGGTAAGCAACTTGACGGAGCTCAACTGTGCATATTGTATCGTACGCCTGATGACAAACCTGCACCTGGCCCTGGAACGCAGGAAGCGGTGCTAGCCAGTTTACTGAAACGTAGCGGCATTCAGCCAGAGACCTTGCCCGACGGCAAACAGGTGCAGGCTCTTTCATCGTTCAATTTGACTCTACTTGATGCCAACCAGGACAACCC
>JBPCXR010000310.1:0-18524 GCA_051027215.1 Pseudomonadales bacterium
CTACTAGTGGTTGTTCTGCCATGGGAACTGCTAGAGGTATTGCCGTTGAGCGATTAATAGTCGCGAGTTAGGTCGAAATTTCATCACGCGTTCGATTCAGAAGAACCGCTCGGAGACGTTAATCAGATCTCCGCCGTGAACCGGGGTGTTCATGTCTGCTGGGAATTCTCGGACCTGACCGTCGGCATCGACTCGACGAATAGAGATGCGCTGCTTTGAAGCTCGATAGGTGAGACCACCGGCGAGCGCCACGGCCTTAGCCACAGAAAGCGCTTCAGAGTGCTCATAGCTGCCCGGCTGCTTGACCTCTCCGAGCAAGTAAACGGGTCGCATGCTTATGCGATCAACAGTCACTTTGGGGTCACGTAGGTAGTCTGGCTTCAAGTGGTCGACGATCGCTTCCTGGAGCTGCTTGGTCGAAAGTCCTCGAGCGGGAATGTTGCCCACGAGTGGCATGGCCAGATTCGCCTCAGCGTCGAGGGCGAATTCCCCAGATAGATCCTCCTGCTGAAATACAACAATCTGAACTCGATCACCCGGCGCTAACCCGCTCAACGGTGCTTCGGGTTCCCATGTTGATGGCATGGGTTTTGAAGAACATGCGACGGTTAGCAACAGTGTCGAGAGTAGAGCTAAAAATTTTGCTGCTTGCTTCATCCCAATTTACCTTTTCAGCGTAATGCCTAAACCGAACAGATTGCCGTCGTATTCTCTACCGCGATCCGCGCCGGAGGAATCTCTTTGCTCAGAACGGTGGAACAAGTTGAGGGTCGCATTTCTGCCTACCTGATACTCAGCTGAAAGCTCATAGTCGAATTTGGATTCTTCTCGATCAACTTGCTCGTAGTCTTCTTGGTTGTAGTACAGGCCTGCAGAAATTTTTAGGGTTCTGAGGAGTTCATGGTCGACCACCAGCCCGAGTTTGCTGTCGCGATAGCCTGAAGAGTCGCTCAGTGTTGTGCTTTCGAATCCGCGCCGTGCAGAACCGGTGATCGTCGTAAGTTTGGTGATGTTCCAGATTAGGCCTAAATCCGTAAGCAGTCCGGATTGGTCATCAAGAAACGGCTCATCGTAGGATTTGTCTAAATAGCCGAGCTCGGCGTAACCGGCCAGAACATCGCTGAACCGAAAGCGACTACCTAGCGCCAAGGCTTTAGATTTACTGCTGCGATCGAAATCGGAGCTATCAAGACTTGCTTCGTAGTCGTCCCGCGTGTGTGACAAATCGACGTAGTATTGCCGGTGGCGTTGATCGCCGTAGTTCAGCCTGACGCCAACAGCCTTGGACTTGTTGTCGCGTTGATTGGTAATGCTGGTGTCAATGGTTGAATCGTCGAAATCCTGCTTCTCATGAGAACCGTAAGCGCGGGCTGTGAATTTCCCAAAGCGGCGATTGAGCCCGAGTCGAATCAGCGTAGTGTCGTACTCCAATCGATCGATACCGTTCCTGCTTTCGACGGAATCTCTACTCAGGGTTTCACTCCCGTAGCGCACTTCGCTGGTTAAATTGGTACGGGTGCCTAGATCAACTCGCCCACCAACATTTGCCTGGTAGTCGTCGGAGTCTTCGTTTGGGTTATCAGCGAAGCGTTCCGCATCATAACTCGCGCCAGCCGTCAACGAGTGGTTGGACCAATCGCTGGTCAGCTGTGCGCTACCGGCATAGCGGCTGATAAGGTCGGATTCTTTGTTGCGGTTGTCAGAAAAAATGTTGTCGTCGTGCACGAGCTCTAGGTTCAATTCTGGGCGCAGAACGAAGCTTCCCATCCGCACTCCATTGTCCTGCTGACGTGCGGCGAATCGATCACCAACAGATTGGTCCTCCCGCCCAGGATCGGCAATGCCAGTGCTGGATGCAGCAAGCAGCGCCAACGTGATGTTGGGAACCCATCGAGTGCTAAAAGGAAAAGCCATTGAACTAACTGACCTTCGAAATTGAGCCTGGATTATCGCCAAAACCTGTCAAACAAAGGTGTGGTCAAGTAGGCAAGTTGTGAGTTGAACGCTCACATATCGGTCTTCAGCACATATGTTTAATAAGATGGGCGTCTGCGCGGCTACATAGACGACAGCAGTCGCAGACCAACCAGTCTGCGGACGAGCCAGAATATCCAAAGCGCCCACAGCACCGCACTCACGACGAACGCCCAACTGGCCCCGATCATACCCAACGGGCCAATCAGCAGGGCGTGGGCTAATATGATTAACGGTAGCAGCACCAATAAGCCTCTTACCAGGCTGGCGTGGTGTCCAGTCATGGCGACCAAAGGTATGAGAACTGTGCTTGTCGCCGCCACTAACTGGGCGATAGCAGCGATGAGTAGCGCTGGATAACCGGCAACGTAGACATCACCAAACAGTGTCAAGATGGGTCGCCCGAATGCGGCCAGCAGGGCGATTCCGAAGGTAGAAGCCACCAGGGTTATGCCGATGGATCGACGTGCCAGGCGATTTAGGCCAACGACATCGCGCTGAGCATGCAATGCCGAAATTCGTGGAGCAACAGCAATACCAATCGCGGCGCTACCAAAACCGACAATCGCCAGGGTGCGCAATGCGGCATTGAAAATTGCCAGTTCGTCCGCTGGCAGAAATAGGCCGCTAAGCACTACGTGAATGTCTAAATAATAGTTGGTAAATACCGTGGCAAGCAGCAAGGTGATCGCCGTGCTCAGCCACAGTCGCGGCTTTTCTACGGCAACACGCGGCAGGGCCAGTGGCAATAGCTTTTGTTTCACTAGCAGCGTCTGCACGATGGCGACGAATGCCAGACTCGCGACCAGTGACCAGGCAACTAAACGCGGCCCGTAGCCAACTTCGGAGAAGCTATAGAAGCACAGCAGAATGCCGACAAACACAATCGGTCGCAGCGTAACGCCGACGCTGGAGGCCAGCACGAACCAGTTGAACGAACGGCAAAGGTAGGTATTTGCCACGGTGAGCGCTCCGAAAGGAAGACCGCAGCAGAGGATCAAGATTAGGCTTTGCCGAAGCTGTAACGATGGTGCGTGAAGCACGCTCAATAGTAACGCCAGCGCAGCCGCGGTAACGGTCGCGGTGATGAGAACGGTTCTTTGAGTAAAGCGTATATAGCCTGTGACTTCTGCCAGGTTGCCGCGAACCTGAGCCTTGGGAATGAATCGGGTTGCGGCGAAGCCCAAGCCCAGGGTCGCTAGGTCAATCAAGATCCATAAGAATGACTGAGCGAATACGAATTGACCCAGGTCTGAAGGTGGTAGCAATCGCGCTAGGAGGACGAAAGTAAAGTAAGCGACGAATGCAGCCAGAGTGCGCAGCCCGAATGTCACGCCACTGTCAGTGAGCAGCGAATCAATGTTCCATTTGGCGAGAAGATCCTTCAATCAGTGCTCTCATTCCGGCGCAGGGGCGCGCATTCGCAAGTTTTGCAACAGTTCATCTTGGCACGACAGCTCGCGCGGCGCTGTCTGCCCCTTGTTTGCAATGTGATAATGCAAGCAGAGTATTGCGATGCTTTTGTTGATTTTTCGGAGCTTAGGGCTTTTTCGGCATCGAGAGCTGGAAGGGGTTGGCGTAGGTTTGCCGAACGCCCCCTGTTTACCACGTTCTGTCGGCACTACGCTCAACTAAATGCGAGTTGCCGTTGAGGATAGTGGGGCTGACGATTTGGTGTCAGCGTCCTCTAGGCAATCGCGCCACTTGCTCGCAAACTCGCGACGTCTTCCTGGGATAATCCATGAGCCAGCAATATCTCTTCGCTGTGCTCACCAGGCGCCACAGCTTGGGCGGGCAACTCTGGCGTTGTGCGCGAAAAACGTGGAGCTGGTGCCGCCTGGGTTACACCGTTTTGGCTGACAAAGGTGCGACGTTCGGCATTGTGCGGGTGAGCGGTGGCTTCCTCGAAGCTGAGTACTGGGGCATAACAGATGTCGGTACCTAGCATGATTGAATCCCATTCGTCACGCGTCTTAGTTTTGAAAACTTGTTCGAGTTTGTGGCGCAGCGCTGGCCACTCCTGGCGACTTAACTGATTCGACAGATCTGGGTCGCCTGTCAACCCAGTCTTCTTCAATAGCAGCGCATAAAACTGTGGTTCGATGGAGCCGATGGAAATGTGCTTGCCATCTGCTGTGGCGTAGGTGCCGTAAAAGTGTGCACCGCCGTCGAGGAGGTTCGAGCCACGTTTGTCGATCCAGCGGCCAGTGTTCATGAGACCGTATACGGCATTCATCAACAACGCTGAGCCGTCGGTCATGGCCGCATCGATGACCTGGCCTTTACTTGATCTGGTCGTCTCGAACAAAGCGGTAGCGATGCCGAAGGCTAACAACATTCCGCCCCCACCAAAATCCCCGACCAAGTTTAGCGGCGGCACGGGGTCACCGTCTTTACCGCCAATGGCATGTAGTGCACCAGACAGGGAGATGTAGTTGATGTCGTGTCCAGCCACGCTTGCCATCGGCCCGTCCTGACCCCAGCCTGTCATGCGGCCGTAGATTAGTCTCGGATTGCGTGCAAGGCACTCGTCTGGTCCGAGGCCCAGTCGTTCGGTGACCCCGGGTCGAAAGCCTTCTATGAGTACATCAGCCTGTTCGATGAGCTTCAGAACGACTTCCACGCCTTCTGGATTCTTCAGATCCACAGCCAAACTCTTACGCCCGCGGGCCAAAAAGTCTGTGGCGTTTGCATCTTGTCCAACCGCTCCGGCGCGATCGATGCGAATGATCTCGGCGCCCATGTCCGCCAGCATCATTCCGCAGAATGGACCGGGCCCGATGCCTTGCAGCTCCACAACTTTTACACCCTTTAAGGGACCCATGATGCTCTCCTTTAGCTTGCACGCGCTTGCCAGTCAGCGCTGGCGCTGTGGCATTATAGCCTCAGTGGCTGGGGACCGGGTTGTTCCCGGTTGGCGCGTAGCAATCCAACGCAACCGGAGCAGACGTTGAACTTCGATTTTTCTGACGACGAGAAACTCATCCAGGATCAAACCGCTCGCTATCTAGATCGTCACTGTGGGCCAGATCGAGTTCGGAAGGTGCTTGATGGCGATGAGCATTACGATCGTAGCCTGTGGCGTGGCTTGGCGGACATGGGACTGATGGGTACCGCCATACCCGAACGCTTTGGCGGAGTAGATGCGGGAACGCTGGCGCTGTGCCTAGTGGCGAGGGAGCTTGGTGCGCGACTTGCGCCGGTGCCGTTTTCCAGCTCTGTCTATCTTGCCAGTGACGCCCTCTTGCAGTTTGGTTCGAGCAAACAGCAACAGCGCTGGTTGCCGGGGCTCGCAGCCGGTGAGCTGATCGGCACCGTTGCTACTGTAGAGCAACTCACTGAGTTACGCGCCGAAGATGTGCAAATGCAGGCTATACCTGGGCCAGGGGAGGACTTTCAGCTTTCTGGACGCAAGTTAATCGTTGCTGATGGCAATCTCGCCCAACTCGCCATCGTTCTCGCAAGAACGCCGCAGGGGCTGAGCCTATTTCTGGTTGATTGTCAGCAGGAGGGCATCGTTCGCACGCCTCTGCAGACCGTTGACCCAACGCGAGACAGCGCCACCCTCGAACTAAATAACGTTCCCGGGCAACTGTTAGGCCAAGACGGAGAAGGTTGGCAGCAGATTCAGCGATTGTACGATCGCGCAGCGGTGCTATTGAGTTTTGAGCAGCTTGGAGGCGCGCAAAGCGCCCTGGATATGGCGGTCGCCTACGCTAAGGAGCGCTTTGCCTTTGGTCGCGCCATCGGCTCCTTTCAGGGGTTGAAGCACTTGATTGCCGATATGTATGTCGCACTGAAGCTGGCAGAGTCGAATTGTTACTACGCAGCTTGGGCGCTGGCGGTAGATGCGCCAGATTTACCGCTTGCTGCTGCAACGGCTCGAGTATCTGCCACCAAAGCGTACCAGCTGTGTGCCAGTGACAATATTCAGGTGCATGGCGGCATGGGTTTTACCTGGGAATTCGACTGTCACCTGTACTACCGCCGATCGAACTATCTGGCACTGATGCTAGGCGGCTTGAGCTGCTGGGAGAACAAGCTGGTGGCTGCCGTTGTTGCCAGCAAAAAAAATCAAGACGTCGCTGCCTAAGCGAGTTTGCCGCGCGCACCCAGCTAAGGTCGCGCTACTGAAGAGACATCATTATGGATTTTAACGATACCCCGGAAGAAGCCAAATTTCGCAACCAAGTGCGCAATTGGATTGATGCTAATGCTCCAGTGCACTTGCACGAAGCGTTGGCATCGAGCACGTTCGGCGGACTCAATACGGGCGATGAAGATCCCATCGAAGCCGCCCAGCGCTGGCAGAAGACCAAAGCCGATGCTGGGTGGGCCTGTTTGCAGTGGCCCAAAGAGTATGGTGGCCGCGGTGCTACACCAATAGAGCGAGTTATTTGGAGTCAGGAAGAGGGCGTTTACGGCAAGCTCGGCGGTACCTTCATTATTGGTCAAGGCATGTGTGGCCCGACCCTAATGGCCTATGCATCTGAAGCGCAAAAGCAACGCTTGCTGCCCAAGCTTGCCAGCGGTGAAGAGATCTGGTGTCAACTATTTTCCGAGCCAAGTAGCGGTTCGGATCTGGCTGGGTTGCGTACGAAGGCGGAGAAAGACGGCGATGAGTGGGTGGTCAACGGTCAGAAGATCTGGACCTCCGGTGCCCACTTCTCCGACTACGGAATTCTCATTACCCGTACTGATCCAACGGTGGCGAAGCACAAAGGCATGACCATGTTCTTCCTCGACATGCGTTCACCAGGTGTCGACATTCGTCCGATTAAGCAGGTAAACGGGCAGTCCGGGTTCAACGAAGTCTATTTTAGCGATGTGCGAATTCCAGACGAGCAGCGTCTGGGCGCTGTTGGCGATGGCTGGCGGGTGTCCCTGACGACGCTTATGAACGAGCGGTTGGCTATTGGTGGCAGCATAGCCACGGGCTACCCTGAGTTGGAGGATCTGGTTTTATCGATGCCATTTGCTGATGGTCGAGCCGTTGACGACGCTGCGGTGCGATCTAAGTTAGCGGACGCCTATGCCAAAGCGGCTGGTCTTCGCAATACAGCGGCACGGGCTATTAGCGCTCTGTCTAAGGGTGAAACACCAGGGCCAGAAAATTCGATTGGCAAGTTGGTCGCCGGTACCCTGATGCAAGATCTAGCGAAGTTTGCGATGGATCTGCAGGGCTTTGCTGCGGTGGTCAATGATCCGCAGCAAGCAGAGGGTGCCGCCCGTTTTCAGGCCATGTTGTTGCGATCTCCGGCGGTGAGGATCGAAGGGGGCACGGACCAGATTCTGCGTAACATCATCGCTGAGCGCGTTCTCGGCCTGCCTGAAGACCTGCGGGCCGATAAAGGAATTCCGTTTAATGAGATCCCGACGGGCTCTTGAACGGAGTTGGCGCCGGAGGTTTTGCACGAGCTGAATTGGTCGGCACAGTGTCAGTCAAAGAGACTCGCTATAGGGTAAGAATTCGAGGCGAAACTGATTGAGCACTGGCAGCTCCAGCGGTTAGCATCGACACAGAACAATTGACCCAGATGGGTCAACAGATCAAAAGGACACAGGGGAGGCCAGCCGTCCATGAGATACGAAGCACCAACCACCACCAAGGCCGCAGCCACGCTGCTGTCGAAGGCCAAAGGCAGCGCCTATGTGCTCGCTGGTGGTACCGACCTACTGGTTCGCATGAAAGCCGGCATGATCGAGCCGGACTTGATCGTAGACATCAAGCGCATACCCGCAACCCAGGAGATCAAGAAAGCCGCATCTGGGTTTCGCATTGGCGCTGCAGTCTCCGGTGCGCAGATGGGAGAGCACAAGGCGCTGATAAAGGCCTGGCCAGGCGTCGTCGAGGCAGCCAACCTAATTGGTTCGGACCAGGTACAGGGCCGCTGCACCATTGTCGGGAATCTCTGTAACGCCTCGCCAGCGGCTGATAGCGTGCCAGCGATGGTGGCGGCGCGAGCTAAGGCGGCCATAGTCGGACCGAAGGGGCGGCGCACCGTCGCGGTCGAACAGGTTGTCACCGGACCTGGCAGCACTTCGCTGAAAAAAGGAGAAGTCATCGAGGCGATAACGCTGCCTAAACCTGCGCCCAAATCTGCTGACGCCTACCTGCGTTTCATACCACGCACCGAGATGGATATCGCGGTCTGTAGCGCCGGTGTGAGCCTGACTTTGGGAAGCAAGGGCGAGGTGAAACAGGCCCGGGTAGCATTGGGCGCCGTTGCGCCAACCGTAGTTCTGGTTGAAGAAGGCGCCAAGGCATTAATCGGCACCAAGCTGGACAAAAAGGCGCTAGAAAAGCTCGCCGCGGCTTGCGAAGCTGCCTGTGCACCCATTGACGACAAGCGCGGTACCGTTGAGTTTCGTACCGAGGTGGCGGGCGTGCTCGCCCGTCGGGCTGCCAAGATTGCCTATAAGCGGGCGGGGGGTAAGTAATGTCTGGAGTTCAAGTTTCGACCACGGTCAACGGTGACGCTGTCGAGTTCGTTTGCCCGGCAGGAGAGTCCTTGTTGGACGTATTGCGCAACCGGCTTGGATTGACCGGCGCGAAGGAAGGCTGCGGCACAGGCGATTGTGGTGCTTGTAGCGTAACGGTGAATGGCCGCTTGGTTTGTTCCTGCCTGGTTTTAGGCGCCGAGGTCGAGGGCTGTGAGGTGGGTACCGTGGAGGGTTTGTCCGAAAACGGTCAACTACACCCGCTGCAGAGCCAGTTCATTGACCAGGCTGCGTTGCAGTGCGGGATTTGCACGCCGGGATTTCTGGTCGCGGCAAAAGCGCTTTTGGATCGTAATCCTAAGCCGAACGAAGAGGAAATTCGCTACGCGCTCGCTGGAAATCTGTGTCGCTGTACTGGTTACGACAAGATTGTGCGCGCAGTAGACGCTGCAGCTAAGGACCTGGCTAAAGACGCCAGCAAAAAGGCGAAGCAAAAAAAGCGTCGAAAGTCGGCATAGCCACTGTATGACAAGCCCAGGCATCGTAAAGAATTGGTGAGGAGATACCCGAAGTGACAAAATCGGCACTGGATACAAGCTACACGAATCAAGAATTCAAGATTGTTGGAACACGGCCACCACGCCCTGACGGTGTCGACAAAGTAACCGGTCGAGCTAGGTACGGTGCCGATGCGTTCGCGCCAGGGCAGTTGGTTGGGTTGGTACTGAGATCGCCCCACGCCCATGCCAAAATCTTAAGTATTGACACTGCAAAAGCGGAAAAACTGAAAGGCGTAAAAGCAGTAGTCACCAGTGCGGATCTGCCCGATTTGACCAATGGCAATCGGGCCATGTTCGATATTCTAGAAAACTGCATGGCTCGAGATCGTGCCTTGTACGATGGCCATGCGGTAGCGGCGGTAGCGGCGATCGACAACGAGACGGCCAAGAAAGCGCTCAAGCTCATTAAGGTGAAGTACGAGGTCTTGCCGCACGTCACCGATGTCGACGAAGCGATGAAGAAGGGTGCACCCATTGTCCAGCCCCATGTGCGTACCGTGGGCGTCGATCCCAAACCGAAGAAAGCCTCGAACGTTTGTCAGCGCTCTGAATTTGGTCACGGCGATGTTGAAGCGGGATTCGCTCAAGCGGATGTGATTGTCGAGGAAAGCTACAAGACGGAGCAAACTCACCAAGGCTATATCGAACCACATGCTTGTTTGGCAAGCATTGGTCCTGATGGTCAGGGCGAGCTCTGGGTCACCACTCAAGGGCACTTTGTTTTTCGCAACACTTGCGCTGCGCTGCTCGGCATGGAGGTTGCTAAACTGAAAGTCACCTCGTCTGAGATCGGCGGCGGTTTTGGTGGCAAAACTCACGTGTGGATGGAGCCGACGGCACTGGCGTTGTCGCGCAAAGCCAACCGGCCGGTAAAGCTGGTCATGAGCCGTGAAGAAGTGTTTCGCGGTTCGGGCCCTACTTGCTCGACTTCTATCGATGTCAAAATCGGTGCTACGAAGGACGGCCGCATTACCGCGGCGAGTGCCACTTTGCGCTACCAGGACGGTGCGTTTCCAGGCATCTGGGGTATGCTCGGCGCGATGACCTCTTGGGCCTGCTATGACCTCGAGAACGTTACTGCAGTCGCCTACGACGTACTGGTCAATCGACCTAAGGTAGCTGCGTATCGGGCGCCGTCAGCACCAATGGCGGCATTCGCTGTTGAGAGCACCATAGACCTGGTTGCTGCGAAGATTGCTATGGATCCGTTGGATTTCCGTATTAAAAATGCGGCAAAAGAAGGAACCAAAGCCAACTACGGACCGACCTATGGTCCGATCGGCATTGGCGCCACCTTAGATGCTGTTAAGAATCATCCGCACATGCAAGCGCCGCTGGGCAAGAACCAGGGTCGCGGAATGGCCTGCGGGTTTTGGTTCAATTTCGGTGGTCAAACCTGCACGGACCTCAATATTGGCATCGATGGCACGGTGACGTTAACCGTGGGTACCATGGACGTTGGTGGTGCTCGAGCATCGTTGTCGTTAATTGCTGCCGAAGAGTTGGGCATTCCCTACGAGCGTGTGAAGTGCAATGTTGCCGACACCGCTTCGCTCGGGCACAACGATATGACTGAAGGCAGTCGCGGGACCTTCTCATCTGGTATGGCAACAATTTTCGCTGCCCGCAATGCGATTGAGGTGCTGCGTCAACGGGCCGCAGCCATGTGGGAGATTGATCTGGAAGACGTCGCTTGGGAAGAGGGTCAAGCAGTGGCGAAAGGTATTGCACACAGCAATCTCTCGCCGCTGACGCTCGATGCTATCGCAGCCAAGTCTCCGACAACTGGGGGACCTATTGCCGGGCATAATGAAACCGTCGCCGATGGTGCAGGTGTCTCCTTCGCGAGCCATATCTGCGACATCGAAGTCGATCCAGAAACTGGGCAAACCCGCGTGGTTCGCTACACCGTGGTGCAGGATGCCGGCAAAGCCATTCACCCCGACTATGTAGAAGGACAGATGCAAGGCGCAGCTGCTCAAGGAATTGGCTGGGCGCTGAACGAAGAGTACATATACGGCGATGACGGTCGCTTGCAGAATCCCGGATTTTTGGACTATCGAATCCCGGTTTGCTCCGACCTGCCGTATATTGACACCGAAATTCTGGAGATTCCGAACCCGGGTCACCCTTACGGAGTGCGCGGCGTGGGTGAAACTTCCATTGTGCCGCCCTTGGCAGCCATCGGAAACGCACTGTCAAATGCGGCAGGGGTACGCATGACCCACGTGCCAATGTCACCACCACGAATCCTCAAAGCCATAAAGAACGGTAGTTAGGTCAAGGCCTCATGCTTGAGGTTCAGGTTTCAGGGACGTTAAGAGATGCCCTCGATGGTGCAGCCTCGGTGCAAGTCGAAGCAGATTCCATTCGGGAATTGCTACGGAAGTTAGTGGAGCGTTATCCGCGGTTGCAGAGACAGGTCGAAACTGGCGTTGCCGTCTCGATCAACGGTGACATCTATCGGGATCGCAGGGACGAACCGATTCCAAGCGATGCAGAAGTCTTTCTGCTGCCGCGCATCGAGGGCGGCTAGTCCGCGGCCGGTGTTTTACTGTGTTTGATGCCTCCATCAGCTCCCACCATGTCATGTTGGATGGGCATCAGGTCCACTACTTAGCGGCCGGGCCCGAGAACGGGCCGTTGCTTATCTTTGTGCATGGCTGGCCTGAGCTGTCAGCCAGCTGGCGGCATCAACTACCCGTGTTCGCAGGCCTCGGTTTCAGGGCCATAGCGCCAGACCTTAGAGGCTACGGACAATCGACGACATATGCGAAGCATGAGGACTACGCGCAGGAACATGTCGTCGCCGACTTGATTGGATTGCTTGATTCATTGGGCGTACCTACGGCCATTTGGATTGGTCACGATTGGGGCAGCCCGACGGTTTGGAACATCGCCAGTCATCACCCACAACGCTGCTGCGGCGTGGCGAGTCTGTGTGTTCCTTACTTCACCCTAGAGCGCGGTCTCGAAGCCTGCATTGAACTGGTCGATCGCGATACCTATCCGCTGGATCAGTTTCCTGCCGGGCAATGGGAATACCAGCTGTTCTATCAGGAACAGTTCGCACGCGCGACCCAGCAGTTTGACGCCAACCCTGCGAGCACTGTGAAGCTGTTGATCCGTGCTGGTGACCCAGCAGGCTATGGCAAGCCGGCAGCGACCGCGATGACCCGCCTGCAGGGAGGTTGGTTTGGCGAGCTTGACGAAGCGCCGAACTTACCTCTGGATGAAGCCTTGATGAGCGCTGAAGATTTGGCGGTGTATGCAGAAGCGTTGTCCCGAAACGGTTTTTTCGGTCCGGATTCTTACTACATGAACCACGATGCCAATCGGGCCTATGCGGCAACTGCGAGTAACAACGGGCACCTGAGCATGCCAGTGCTCTTTGTCGGTGCACGTTACGATTACGTCTGCGAAACCATCGCATCACGCCTGGCAGAGCCAATGCGCGAGCGCTGCGCTGTGCTCGATGAGCTAGTCATTGATTCTGGTCATTGGATGGCCCAAGAAAAACCCGCCCAGGTGAATGCGGCGTTGGTACGCTGGTTAGCCAAGCGCTTGCCAGAGACGTGGCCGGATCCGGGGTTACCTAACGCTTAAGGGCGCCGCTCAGCAGTGGGTCATTGTCTGGCCTCGACATGCTGAACGCCCGCTCGAGCACCGCGTACTCGTCATAACCCATGCGGGTGAGGAGCTGCATCGCTGCAGTGTCAACGCGATCCTCGTGAATGAACCCATCATCAATGTGGATTCCGACGACTTCCCCGAAGGTCATATGGTAAATATGGTCACCGCCCCGATGTTGCACCGGTTGCGTTGCAACTACGACGCATTCGATGGCCGCTGGGGCCGCTGCTACTCGCGGTGGCTTGACCCTGAGTGAGGGCACCATGGCGATGTCGGCATCCGCGGCTTCGCTGACATTGCCCGGCAAGTGGGCTGAGGTGTGGTTCATCGCTTCACGCAGCTCGAAGCTGACCAAATTGCAGACGAACTCACCACCGACTACAGCGTTGCTCTGGGTGTGTTTGCGTGCTTCGGTGAAAGTGAGCGTATCTGCATCAGCGCGCAATTGCGGGGTGGCGCTGAACATGACGATGTCCGGATTGTCGGCTACGGCTTGAAAGTAGCTATAGGGCGCGAGGTTAACTACGCCTTCCGCTGATAGCGTTGAGATCCAACCGATAGGCCGAGGTGCGACCAAGGCCTTAAACGGATTGAACGGTAGTCCGGGATTACCGGACGTACCGCTGCGAGCTTCGCTGTCGTAAAACACTGACTATGCGGCCTAGTAGCCGAAGCGTTACCAGGGGTGGATTTCGCCGTTCCACTTGTAGAATTTACCGCTGTCGTCTTTGCCCATGCCGTCGATGACGGCAATGATGCCAGAAGCGCTTTCTTCAGCCGTAATCTGCGCGTTGGGGCCACCCATATCTGTTTGTACCCATCCTGGGTGCATGAGTGCGACGGTGATCGGTTCTTCTTTCCAGTCGATGGCGAGAGCCTGACAGATTTTGCTGACGGCAGCTTTGGTGCTGGAGTAAATATACATGCCGCCCATTGGCCAGGTAGACGCCGCAAGCTGACTGGTGAGCGTCATTAGCTTGCCATTGCCGCTGGCCACCAGATTGTCCTTGAAGTGGCGAGCGATTAGCAGTGGTCCGATGGCATGAATGTCGAGGGTCTTGTGCCACTCATCAATGTCGACCTCATCTACGGATTGCTTGGCACCACCTGTGACACCGGCATTGTTGATGACGATATCGATGGGTTCGCTGCCGATCCGTTTTGCCGCTGCGGCAATGGAGTCGGGGTCACCAACATCCATCTGCTCGACGCTGACGCCGAGATCTCGCAGCGCGCTAGCGCTGTCCGTGTTTCTCACACAGGCGATAACCGTGTGGCCCGCTGCCTGGTACTGGTTTGCCAGTTCAAGACCGACGCCACGATTAGCCCCGGTAATCAATACTCTCGCCATTGTTCTGTCCTCTGTTGTTGTCGGAGTTTAACGACCTGCGCCTTGTCGCTTCGGGTCAATCACCTCGTTGGGCTCATGTACATTGGTAACCCAAACACACATTTGCGGGTCTGCTTCGCGCAGGTCTCCAGAGACCCATTCGCCGCGCTTGGTGAACAAACCTTTGCGATCTCCGTCGGTTACCTCGACGTGACCGTCAGCCGTGAGCTGATAGATCACGTCGCCAAATGGGTGTCGAATTGGCCCCTTCTTCATGGGTTGCCCTCCACCCACTCACCCAGTTTGTGGTGCAGCCAGCGGACTTTAGATTCTTGGTAGCTGGCCAAGGTGACGCCAGGTTTGTAGGTTGCTTCTAGACCCATTTGAACCTTGGGCATGTTGAACGCATCCTGATCGAACACTTGCCCGAGAAAGCCCAGCAAGGATCCCCAAGGCTCGTCTTCTTGTAGCCAGTGGATTTTTGCAGCGGCCGGGCGTTCACCTGAGAACGGCGCGAGCAAAAAGCACTCCATAATGCAGGTTCGATGATCGTTGCCGTTCGGGCGGAAGCGATAGACGATGCGATTGAATGCACCCCACGGGTGGAAGTTGGGGAACTGGGTGTAATCGATGCTATCAACCATCTCAGCATCGCAATACTCATCTACCAGGTCACCAGCCGCTGGGCGCAGCGTTTCCCGGCTCATGCTCGCACTCCAGGCCCGGGGTGAAACACCATCGGGTAGAGGCGGAAGCTCTTCGTCTTCACGCATGTCGAGCATAGAGCGAATCACTTCGGTGTCCGGTACATTCTCCAGCAGCGGGCTTGGGGTAAGAGCCGGGGTAATCACGCGGGCACAGTTCTCCCAAACATCGACCTGACTGTTGCAGTCTCCCAACGCCTTGAGAATCTGCGGGTGGGTGCCGTTTACATGATAGGCCTCACAAAATGCTTCCTGGGCGATTTTCCAGTTACAAGGCATGATCTTGGCACCATGCTGAAATACGTACAGCTTGCTCAGGTCCCAGCGTTCAAACTGTCTGGCTAGATCCGCGATAAAGGGCGCTAGGGGCTCACAGTTTTGATCGGGATTGATGAAAACGAAGCCGTTCCAGGTGTCGGTAGGAATTTCTGGCAGCGAGAAATTATCCTGGTCCACGTGGCAGAAATCCCAATCAGCGGGGATGTCCTGCAAAGAGCCATCAAGGTTCCAAGCGAAGCCGTGGAAGGGGCAACGAATCTCGCTGGCGTGGCCGTCGAACTCTTTGAGCATGCGGCCGCGGTGCAGACAGGCATTTGGGTAGCTTTTGATGCTGCCATCCTGTTGCCGAACAATCAGGAACGATAAGTGGGCGATGTCATAACGTATGTGGTCGCCCGGTTCCGGGATCTCTTCCTCCCGACAGGCGAACTGCCAAACGCGTTTCCAGAGATTCTCGACTTCCTTGTCGTGCCATTCTTTACTGGTATAGCGCTCAACTGATACGTCCGCATCGCCTAGGTATTTGGGCGATTGTTCTCGCAGTACCGAGGGCACAGTGTGGCTATCAGCATCCAGCAGGTCCTGGTAGGTCAGACCCGGTGACCGGGTCATCTTGTCTGGATCCAAGGCTCGGATGGTCTCGGCCATAATATGGTCCTCTCAGTGGCAGAATGGACCTGAGGCTAACCCATCCCAGGCAAGGAGCAAAGTCCCTCGGCCGGCGTTAATCGCCAGCGCCGCCCTCGAAGTCTCGAGCCGAATGACGTTCAATCACCCGAAGCTCTTCTGGGCCCCAGGCTCGGTTTACCCGGCGCCCTCGCTCGACCGCTGGGCGAGCCTCGATTTCCGCGGCCCAGCGGACCACTTGGGTATAGGACGCGACATCCAAGAACTCCTCAGCTTCGTAGATGTTGTGCAGCACCAGCGCGCCGTACCAAGCGTAATTAGCCATATCGGCTATGGTGTACTCGTCCCCACAGAGGTACTGCCGCGTTGCCAGATTCTGTTCGAGCACATCTAGCTGGCGCTTGACCTCCATGGCATAGCGGTTGATGCAGTATTCGATCTTATCTGGCGCATAAGCATAGAAGTGCCCGAAGCCGCCGCCGAGGTAGGGCGCGCTGCCCATCTGCCAGAACAGCCAAGATAAGCACTCGGCCCGAGCGGAGGGCTGTTTGGGCAGAAACGCATCAAATTTTTCCGCTAGGTAAACCAGGATTGCGCCAGATTCAAAGATCCGTGTGGGCGGTGTGGTGCTGACATCCAATAAGGCGGGGATCTTGGAGTTTGGATTGATGTCCACGAAGCCGCTACCAAATTGATCGCCTTCGCCGATGTTGATGAGGTAGGCGTCGTATTCTGCGCCTTCTCGTCCCAGGGCCAGCAGTTCTTCCAGGAGCACCGTGACCTTCACGCCGTTTGGGGTGGCGAGGGAGTACAGCTGCAGTGGATGCTCACCGCGCGGTAGCTCTTTTTCATGGGTGGCGCCGGCTATGGGGCGGTTGATGTTGCTGAAGCGGCCACCGCTCTCGGTATCCCAGGTCCAAACTTTCGGAGGCGTGTAGGTCGTGTCTGCCATCTGCTGAGCTCTGTGTTAGTTGCGGCTACTATACCGAGGAATGGTTATGAGCAAAGCGAGATAGAGCGGAGCTCCGGAGTCGGCAAAGACCCAGCTCCATTGTCACTGCCCAGGTAAAGCCTTAGGCTGATCTGGCAGCGAGCAAGCTCGATGTTGTGTAGACCGGCTGAAGCAATAGTTGAGAGATGTCATCCATGTCCATTCGAATCGACCCCGCAACCGGGTTGAAAGTATTCAATACCCGGGCCGACCAGGCTAGTGACAACATCACCGGTCGAGGTTATGCACCGATCGCTGATGTCGCTCTGAAAACGCTGCCACCGGCGCCTGCGGGTGCGGTGTTTGACGCCGAAGAACAGGCGAAGTATCGGGCTTACAAAGAAGCTCGCACTGGATCAGCAGATTACATGGCCATGGAGGGTGAATTCAGCAGATACCTCAAGGATGTGTACTCGGCAGACCCGGTGCCTCGTGAAGCGCTGTCAGACGAATGCGAGGTCTTGGTCATCGGTGCCGGATTCGCAGGGTTGTTGCTGTGGTACAAGCTTAGCCAGGCGGGCTTCAAGGATGTACGGTTCTGCGAAAAGGGCGGTGATGTGGGCGGAACCTGGTACTGGAACCGTTATCCGGGGATCGCCTGTGACGTTGAGTCTTATAGCTACTTACCGTTGCTCGAGGAGATGGGCTACATCCCGACCATGAAGTTCGCTGCGGGCTTTGAAATCATGGAGTACTGCCAAAAGATGGCGGAGAAGTTCGGCTTCTACGATCACTGCTTGTTTCACACTACCGTTGAAGAAACCGAGTGGGACGAAGCGACGGGTCGCTGGACCGTAACAACAGATCGCGGCGACCGCATGCGAGCAAGATTCGTTGTGCTCGCAAACGGCATTCTGACGACGCCGAAGCTAGCCCGGATTGAGGGTATGGAGAAGTTCCAGGGCGAGTCTTTCCACACCTCGCGATGGAATTACAACATCGATTTGAAAGACAAGAGAGTGGGCATACTGGGCACCGGCGCTACCGCAGTACAAGTCGTGCCGGAGCTAGCGAAGAGCGTAAAAGAACTTTATGTGTTTCAGCGAACACCTTCATCCATCGACGTGCGTGATCAACGTGAGACCACCCAGGAAGAGATAGACACCTGGGCCAACGAGCCGGGTTGGGCTAAGGCCCGGCGTGCTCGGTTTGCGAGAATTTCCGAGGGGCGCACGGCCATGAAGGCCAACGACGACTATCTTGCGGGCAAGGTGGACGACTTCAAGGTGCGCAAGCAGCATGCTCGAGAGCTGACGCCCGAAGAGCGGGTGCAGAAGCAGCTCAACACCAACTTCAGAATCATGGAGCAGATTCGTGCCAGAGTAGACGCGATCGTGGAAGACCCGAAGACCGCGGCAGCGCTGAAACCTTATTACCCGTACGGCTGTAAGCGACCGACTTTCCACGATGAGTACCTGCCAACGTTCAATAAGCCCCACGTTACCCTGGTGGATACTGCTCCCCGGGGGGTTCGACAGATCAATGAACGCGGTGTGGTACATGATGGGGTTGAGTACCCCCTAGACGTGTTGATCTACGCCACGGGTTTCGAGTGGATGGCAACGTCAACTTTCAACATGATTAAGGGCCGGCAAGGGCAGACCTTGCAAGACAAGTGGTCGTCCCAGGGCACCAAGACTTTCTTAGGCTTGCACAGTCATGGCTTCCCCAATTTGTTTATCGTCTCGGGACCACAAGGCGGTGGCGGAAGTTTCAATTTTACCAACGCGATAGAAGAGCACGGCGACTACATCGTCTGGATGCTGACCACCATGCGCGAGCAAGGCCATAACGTAGTAGACGTTCAGCAGGAGCCGGAAGAGGAATATGCAGAACACTGTCGGCAGGCAGATGTAATGACTCGTCCTCTACGGGATTGCATTACTTACTACAACGGTCATGGTGAAGCAGAACCAGGAAGCCTTGCCTACTACGGGGGCGGTCGCTGGCACAAGTACCGAGTTGCAGCGCAGGGAACCCTGGAT
>JBPCXR010000311.1:0-4793 GCA_051027215.1 Pseudomonadales bacterium
GTCTACGACTGTAACGAGGCGAGACGAAAATTCTGTGAGTACAGCACCGACCCCGACAATGCCTCGTGTGCAGTCAACCAAACCACTTCCACAGCCTCCAAATCTGACGGCAGTATTTGTGGATGCGTTAGAAACCCAGCACGGCGGCACCGAGCATCAGCTCGCACTGCTACTCGAATATCTGCTCGACACAGATCATCAAATATTGCTGCTGACACTCAAGCAGGAGGGTCCGCTACCAACCCAGCTGCAAAATAGAGAACGACTCACGCATCACAACCTGGCATTGTCCTCCTGGTTCTCCGTGAAGGGCCTGTACGAGTTACTTAGGCAATTAAGGCTGGTAGCGGCCAAGCAAACGCCTGACATCTGCATGGGTTTTCTGCGCGACGGAAACATTGCCTCGTGGTTGGCCTCAAGGTTGATCTATCGCTGCCCCAACATTGCCAGCAAACGCTACTTTGCCTACTTGACCACAAGCGCTTCGCGCAGCGAACAACTGAAAGAGCGGTTGCTTGAGCGCATCTATGGCCATTCAGAGTGTACAGTCGTAAACGCCGATGCAACCTGTCGACAAATCAAGTCAGACAACGAAAACGCCAACGTCCTAACGATCAAAAATGCAATCGAATGCTCAGACCGAATCTCGAACGCCGACCTGAGCAAGTCATACGACCTGGTTTGCATATCAAACCTTCGGCCGATAAAAGAGCTGGATACGCTGATCGATGCGATGCCCAAGATTCTCAAACAACATCCCCAGACGCGATTGGCAATCATCGGCGAGGGTCCTGAGCGCCGGAAACTGGAAAACCGAATCAGCTCAATGAACTTATCCGAGTCTGTGAGCTTGCTCGGATTTATTGGGGTTCCAGATGTTTATTTGAGCAACGCGCGTATCGGCATACTGTGTTCGTCCGCAGAAGGTTCACCCAACGCCATTTTGGAGTATATGTGCGCCGCCTTACCCATCGTAGCCACCAACGTTGGCGGTGTTAGCGAGCTGATAACCGACGGCGAAAACGGTTATCTAATTGGCATCAGGCAGCCAAATCAGCTAACAGCCAAGGTTTGCGCTTTGCTCGGTGATTCATCGCTGTGCGCGCGATTTGGCGCTGCTTCCGCACAGCGACTACGGCAACATGCTCCAGGAGTGGTACTTAAACAGTTCGCCCAAACCATCCACGACGTCGTCAGCAGTAGAGCCTGAGACCTGTGTACGCCGCACTCCTCAGACACACGATGATTCCTGCCTGGTACGCTTATGATGGCTATCCACGGGTACTCAAACAGTTGCAACTAGCAAATGCCGCGAGCCGCTCATCAAGAGCGGAAATCGAGGCAACGCAAAAACGAAGTTTGCACAAACTATTGACGAATGCGGTGGCGAAAGTGCCGTTCTATAAGGATTTGCAGGTCGATGCAGACGACCCACACAGTTCGCTCACTACTTTCCCAATCATGTCTAAACCGAAGATTACTGAGCGGCTCGAGGAGTTACGCCTGATCGCTGGTGATACTCCGGTAAGCTCCGCAACCACCGGCGGCTCGACCGGAATTCCGCTGACTTTCTACCGAACCAATCACTGCGTTGAAGAAAGAAAAGCGCAGGAACTGCACTTCGACCTCCAGCTAGGTTTCAAACTAGGTGAGCCGGTGGCTATTTTTGTCGCGCCATCGCATTTCGATGGTCTGCTTGCCAGTTGGAAGGCGAAGATTCGCAACGCCACCAATGAACGGGCGATCCGCTTCGATCCCTATTCGATCACGCCCGAGTACGTCGAGTTTTTCGCAAAACAGCTGCGTGCGCACCAGCCAACACTGGTTCGCTGCTTTCCCAACGCTTTGATGCCATTCATCGAAATTGCCAAGGAGCAGGGCGCTGAGCTGCCGGCCGTCGAGGCAGTTACCTGCACAGGAGAGAATCTGTACCCCCATCAGATCGAGGAGATGCAGCAGGCGCTGCAATGTCAGGTGTATGAGAAGTACGCGACTAAGGAATGCGGCGTAATAGCGTCTGAGTGCCCCGCCCATAGCGGTTTGCACATATTTGAGCCTGGGCTGGTAGTAGAGCTACTACAGCTAGAGTCAGATGAGCCCACGGCACCGGGCGAACTCGGTCGCATTGTCGTCACTGATCTTCACAACTATGGAACCGCCATGATCCGCTACGAGATTGGCGATCTTGGGATCATGGTTGCCGATCAGGAAAGCTGCGAATGTGGGAGTATGTTCAAGCGCTTCAAGCGGGTGTTAGGGCGCGATCGAGACCTTATTCGCGATGCACAAGGTCTCCCCAAACCCGGCTACCTGTTTGTTGAAGCACTAACCAAGTCCCCACTGAGCGGATTGCAAATGCAGATCGAGCAGGTTGCGAAGGACAGACTAGAGCTGCGAGTATGCGCCGATCAAACAACAGTTCCGGAGCATCATGTTCAAGAGGTCACTCGCTCGATTGAATCGTTGGCGACTGGTCTCAACCTAACTGTGACCTTCGTTGACGATATACCGCGAGATCCATCCGGCAAATATCGATACGTTATTGGATTGCAACGCCCATGACAGCTGCGAAAGACGCCACAACAGATTCCATTAGCCTGCGAGAAAACCTCTGGAGCAACGCGCTGTTTCCGTGGCTGGTGATTGTCTATTTTTGGATCAAAATCGCCACGCCGTTTCGCTCGAACATTTTTGGCTTTTTCGAGACGATTCACTTTGAACGGATCGTTATCGGTATTCTCCTTATCGTGACTCTGGCGGGTGGCCGAATTCGTTCGATTAAGTCGCCTGTGACAGCGCTGTATCTGCTCGTTGCCTTTTGGATGCTGCTCTCCTATCTTTTTTCGAATTACCAATCCTTTGAGAACGTGGACTGGTGGATAAAGGAGTACTGGAAGTATCTGGTCGTCTTTCTGCTGATTAGCACCGGCATCAAGGATCGCAAAGAGGCGGCGTTCATCCTGCTAGGCTTCGCCGGCGTGACTACGCTGTATCAGACCCACACCTGGTTCGATTTCGCCCAAGGCGGCAGTTACGTTTACCAACAAGGCATTCGGCGCATCATCGGGGTTTGGTCAGGTGGCGGCCTAGGCGCAGCCAACGGCTATGCCTCTATGTCGGTGGCGACAATACCCCTAGGTTACTTTGCTTATCGCATCGGCTGGGCGCCGTGGATTCGTTTGTCGGGTTTGTACGCCATGGCCATCTCGGGCATGTCGATCCTGTATAGCGGGACTAGAGGGGCGTTCATCACCGGTGCCGCGATCATCGGGTTGATTGCCATCAAACACTTTGGATTTTGGCGTTCGGCTACGGCGGGCATTTTACTGGCCGCATGTACTTGGTTCCTGTTACCACCCGAGCTTCGGGACCGATACACCGACATTAGCCTTAGTGGCGCCGAGCGAGGGATGACTCGCGCAGAAGAAATATCTGCTTCTTCGGCTCAGAGCAGGGTAGAGGGCCTGATCGATGGCGTAAATATGGCCAATGACCGCCCGATACTTGGTCATGGACCTGGATCCTCTGCATTGGCTCGAATGCAGTATCGCGAACTCGAACGACCGTTACAGCTCCACAACCTATACGGTCAAGCGATGGCGGAGCTGGGATACGTCGGGTTGGTATTCTGGCTGGCGTTGCTGGGAACTTCGGTAGCCAGCGCGAGAAAGATCTACAAGCTCGAACCGGCAACTGCGTACGTGCAAGAGATGGGGCTGTGCTTGTCCTACTTACTTATCGCATTGATAATATACGGTGCTGTATCTCACAATATGCTCCAGGAAGAATGGATTTTCTACTGGTCACTAATCGTCGCGGCGGCTCGTAAGGAAGTGATCGGCAGAGCGCACCCACGATCCGAGTTCACTCGAGCAAACAGAGGCACCAGGCAGTCACCGCTGCAGCCTGCCGGAGAACGAAGCCGCTAGGCAATGGACTACCAGCGCTATCACCAGCTACGATCGAACCAGGACACTTTTTTTGGCTACGGCCTGCAGCGGCGCTACGCCAAGATCGCTGAAACCATTGAAGAACTGCTGCCCAAATATGAGCATCCAATTGAGATCGCAGACTTTGGTTGCGCCGAAGGCTATATGCTGCAACAGCTTCTAGACACCTTCGAAGGCAGGATCAACTTCGCTCACGGGTTCGACCTATTCAAACAGGGAGTACCCAGTCACTCCGACAAAATTCAGCTCACGCCAGTCAATCTTTTTTACGACTACCCCTTTCCGTTGGCTGACGAATCCATAGACATTTGCTACGCCAGCGCGTTTTTTAAACACCACCCCAAGCCCGCCAAGTTCCTCGCTCAAATTAATCGAATTTTGAAACCCGACGGCAAGCTGCTGCTTAGTGACCCTTGCTCCGCAACTCTGCGCATCGGGCTAAGCGTCGGCTATTTCGATCGCAATTGGATGCCAAATCGATGGAGCCGTAAGTCTCTTGCGCAACTGCTAGAAAGCTCCCCGCAACCCCTCGATTTGACATTGGTAGAGTATGAGCGTTATTGGATCGCGCCCAGCAAACGAGTTTTTGATATGGGCATTGAGCGCTGGCTACCTTCAGCGTTACGCAAGACCCTCGGCCTGCACCAGCTCGCAGTACTGGAAAAACGACGTGCACATTCACCCGAGGTTCAGCCTACAGACGCTTAACTGGCTAAAGCCTGGCAGTAACAAGGCCCTCTCCGAGCGATGCGGCGACCGAATAGTAAAACTCTGAAGCCCGACACATTCACCTGGATCTTACATAACCTAGACTCCCTAAGGCACAGGGTTTCTGGACGATAC
>JBPCXR010000312.1:0-30102 GCA_051027215.1 Pseudomonadales bacterium
TTGGGTTTGCCTGTGGTGCCTGAGGTATACAACATGCGTCCGCCCAGGACTGGGTCGTCGATGTCGCTAGGGTCCTGGGCTGCAATCGTCTCTGCGTAATCTTCAAAACCCGTGAGCTTGCCACCGCAGGCGAGCTTTACTGCCAATCGCGGCGCCAAGGCCAGGGCGTCTACCGCGGGCCCTCCTAGGCTGGCATCGGCGATATATGCCTTGGCTTCACAGTTGTCGACGATGTAGCCAATCTCATCGCCCTTTAGATGAAAATTGATTGGCGTGAATCGAATGCCGCTGCGGGCGGCGGCCATGAGCGTTTCAATAAACTCAGGTCGATTCTTGCTAACAATCGCCACAGAGTCTCCGGCGCTTAAACCACGCTCGCGCAGTAAGCGCACCAAGCGGTTGGCGTTGGCATTTAGCTCGGCAAAAGTTCGATTGCCATGGGCGGTATCTACTGCCGGAACATCGGGCTGGCGGGTGGCGTGGTAAGCGCAGAGCATGCCAGTGGCAATCGCTTGGTCCAGCGTTAGGTCAGTCATTGGTCACTCCCCAGTTTCCTACTTGAGAGTTTACGCGTTTTCCATCTTAGGTGGCGACGCTGACCCGGTTTCTGCCCTGATCCTTGCCCGCGTACAAGGCCGCATCCGCCTGCCGTAGTAGTGCTTCGAACTGCGCCAGTCGCAGCTCTTCAGACGATTGTCTGGCGAAGGGTGGCTGCAATGCCGCGCAACCTACGGTGACGGTGAGGCGTGAGTGCTGGTTGTTCACTACGCTGGGCATAGAAGCAACCGCTTTTCGCACAGACTCGGCGGCAACCTGTGCCTGTTCTAGATTGGTGTTGGTGAGCAAGATGACAAACTCTTCGCCGCCAAAACGGGAAACTTGATCTTGCCCGGCACGCACGCTGGCTTTCAGGGTTCGGGCCAAGCGCTGTAACGCGCGATCACCGGCCTCATGACCATGACGATCGTTGAAAGCCTTAAAGTGATCCACGTCCACCAGCAACATGGCCAGTGGTTCTTGAGTGCGCGCAGCGCGGGCGAACTCTCGACTAATGCCGTCCCCCAGTCCCCGGCGATTGAGCAGCGCGGTGAGGGGATCGATGGTCGCCTGGCGTCGGAGCTTCTGTTTCAACTGAGTTAGTGAGCGATCCACGTGCAGCGAGAACACGGTTGCCAAGCACAGGGACAGCAGCAACCAAAGACTACGGGCGCGGGACAGATCGGCATCGAGTACTTGTTGTGGAAGGGTGCGGGCGAGTTCTGGTATCAGCAGATCGAGCAGGATTGCCAAGCTCCAGAAGCCGGCGCCAAGCAGACACAGTCGTGTGCTGCCCAGCATCATGGCGAGCATGGGGAGCAGCGGAATGATCGGCGCGAACGGACTACTGGCACCGCCGGTGATAGAGAGCATGACCAACAACATGAGTGAACCGGTGCCGCCAAGTAGTGCAGGGGCTCGCTCTCGCACCCGCCCTGACCCGATGAGCCAGTACACGATGAAAAGCACCAGGCTGTTGATGATCCCGCCGAAGGTCATCCATGGGCTAAGCTCTGCCAGCAGCGGTCGAATGGCCGTGGCGCTGGCTACCGTCAGACACAACAGGGCAGCCAAACGCTGGGACAGGCGCGCTCTGTAGTTGAGATCGTCGAGGCTGGCGGGTTGCATCGTCCATGATCCAGTTCGGGGCTCGATGACTGTAGTCCCGCGCAGCAGCAATTTCCGTTGTCTGTTTCACCGCCGCGACGAAGCTCGTAAAGCAGCTCGATGTGCTGTGAAGCCAATCGGGTCGAACGCGTGTACTGGCGCACGCTTTGGAGGGTCTGGCGGCGTTTGACTGCCTGGGTGACTACGGTACTATGCGGCTGCCTTAGCCGGTATGGCCCCTGGAAATCCAGGTCGGTTGTAGCGATTGAGATCTTTAGGCGCGTAGCTCAGTTGGTTAGAGCGCTACCTTGACATGGTAGAGGTCGTTGGTTCGACTCCAATCGCGCCTACCAATTTCCTTGTGATCTATCAGCAACCCGCAAACGCTGGTTGCAGTGTCGCCGCTGACGCTAGCAAAGCGGCGGCGGCGTATTCCTAGCCGAAGGTTCCGGGTCTCAGCTCGCGAGCAAGCGTCGTCGAGCGCCAAGCCCGAGCAAGCCAAGACTCAGTAGTGCCAGACTTGTGGGCTCAGGAACTTCAACGACACTAAAAGAAATTCGGGCGACCAACGCGCCGCTTCCCGGAATTTGATTGATGGTCGTCCCAGCAGCGGTATCGGTGCCAGCGAAGTTCGCCAGTGACTGCAGTGCGGTTTGCATGACGGGGTCGTTGCTATCGGTGCTCATGCCACCGAGTGCGCTAAAGGCGGCTCCCATCTGATCGTCCAGTTCGCTGCCTGCATCCCAGATATCCCCGGCAAAAATTTCGATGTCAGAAGGGTTGGCGAAGGTGCCGTCGTCATTAAAGATTCGGTAGGCATCAGCGCCGTCGTTGCCAATGAAGGCATCGTTAGATGGAATCACCATGGAGGCGAAGCTGAAAAACAACGCAGCCGTCGGCTCGTCCAAAACCAGGGTAACGGTGCCGGATTCGCCTGGATCCAAAACCGGGGCACCGGCAAAGCCGTCCGGGTTGGCGATGACGCTTTCAATACCGTTGCCGCCGGTTGCACTCTGAAACTCTGCCGAAAGCACGCTGGGATCACCTTCCTCGGCGATGAGTGACAAGCCGGCAGATGCGCTTTGGCCGGCATCGAACAGGTCGAAAGTGCCATCGTGCAGGCCGATCCACAGCGGCGTCAGAAAGAAGTCACTGTCTTCGGCCACGTTGGTGACCGTTACTGTGAGCAACGCGGCTTGGGCGGTGCAAGTTGCGCAAACAGCCAATGCGCCAATGAGTAGTTTGAGTTTCATAGTCTTGAGTCTCGCCTGCCACAAAAGTTGGTTTCGGGACTGCTACTTGACCAGAAAATGTTCACGAAACTATCCCGGCAGAATCAACTTTCATCAGTCACGGTTTCGAGAAAACTTATTCTTTAAGAATCAGGGGGATAAGGCGGAAACCGGAGTCAGCTGTTGGTTTGTTGAAGAAACCCTCGCTTGTCGAACCAGGCCCGCCGCGGCAAGCTTCGTTCTCGGAGATCATGGGAGCACAGCAATGGAGCAGCCAACTGACCGCACGGTATTCCAAAACGCCTGGGTGGTGGATGATGTAGAGGCAACATGTATGCGTTGGGTTCGAGAAATGGGTGTTGGGCCCTTTTTCGTTACCGAATACACCGATCAATTTCAGGACATGAGCTACCGCGGTGAACCTGCGCAGTTGTCAATGATCGTCGCGCTGGCCCAAGCGGGTCCGGTACAAATTGAATTGATTCAACCTACCGTTGACCGTTGCGCTTATCGAGACAGCGTCGCGCCCGGGACCGTGGGTTTTCATCATATGTGTGTGTGGACCCACGACATCGACGCGGACACCCAGTACTTCGCCGACCTTGGCTATGCAACGGCGAATCGCGGTGCGGCGGGCGACATTCAGTTTGCGTACTACGACACCCGACCGTTGATGGGTTGTATGCTCGAGGTGGTCACCAAGTCCGACAGCATCGTTGAGCGCTTTGCGGACATTGCCAGGGCAGCGGAAGGCTGGGATGGTAAAGACCCGCTGCGCAGCTAATATTTCCCATTACCTAAGAAGAGAGAAGAGAAACCATGACAGAGCAGAATCCCTTTGCCTTGACGGGTCGAGTAGCGGTGGTTACCGGAGCAGGCAAGGGCATTGGCCGCGGCATAGCCCTATGCCTTGCCCGTGCGGGCGCAGACGTCGTGTTAGCTGCACGCAATGCATCAGATCTCGAATCCGTCGCCGGCGAGGTTCGTGACTTGGGTCGGCGCGCCATGGCAGTGCCAACCGATGTCACGGTGACCGAGCAATTGGAGGTCTTGGGTCAGAGCGCGGTTGATGAAATGGGCCATATCGACATTTGGGTGAGCAATGCTGGCGGGCTGCCTGATGCGACCCCGCGCTATCTAACTCGCACGCCGGAAGATCGCTGGGATGCGCAGATCGACTTGAACTTGAAGGCCGTGTGGACCTCTGCCGTGGTTGCGGCCAAGCACATTAAGCAAGGCAGCATCATCAATATCTCTTCTCGTTCCGCAAAGGGTCCCGGTATTAAGAACGGTCCCTATGGTGCAGCAAAGGCGGCGGTGAACAGCCTCACCGAGTCCCTGTCGATGGAATTGGCACCGAACATACGGGTAAATGCGGTAGCCCCTGGGCCGATACCCACCGAGAATTTTAACGACTCCACTAACTTCCCCGAGGACAAGCCGCTAGCCGAAGTGTTGCGGGTACCGCTGGGCCGAGTCGGTGAGCCAGATGACATCGGCAACGCTGTGGTGTTCATGGCCTCCGATGCGTCCAGTTGGATCACAGGACAATGCCTCTACATTACCGGCGGCCTTTAGCGCTAGTCCGCGTGTCAATCGTGGAGCGGTAGCTGACTCTGGACTTCTGCCGGGGGTGCATCCCCCGACAGCCAACGCTTAACTCGGTTCCACAGGCCGGTCCAATCCTCCACCATTACGTACAGGCACGGCACCAGCAACAAGGTGATGAAAGTGGCAAACAGCACGCCCCAGGCCAGCGAAACGGCCATGGGAATAAACGGTGCAGTCGCTGGCGTATTTGTGAACATCAGGGGGATCAAACCGACGAAGGTCGTAACCGAGGTCAGCATGATCGGCCGAAATCTCACCATGCAGGACTCCAGTACCGCATCGGTCAACTCTACGCCTAGGCGGCGCTGACGGTTGATGTAGTCCACCAACACTAGCGATGCATTGACCACCACGCCAGAGAGCGCAACGATTCCCAAGGCTGAGAAGAACATCAACTGCACACCCATAATCCAATGGCCGAAGATGGCGCCAACCGCGCCGAAGGGAATGACGCTCATGATGACCAGTGGCTGTAGGTAGCTGCGCAGCGGTATGGCCAACAACATGTAGATCAGAATCAACGACAGCACTGCGCCAGCCAGCAAACCGCCTAGCGCTTTAACCCGTTCTTCTTGCTCGCCGCCGAGCTCGATCGTCAGCTCTGGATAGCGACGCTCTAAGATCGGCACCATCTCGGATCGCACCTTGGCGCTCACTTCTTCTGGAGACACAGCGCCGCGGTCGACGTCGGCAAACACTTCCACCGTACGGCCGCCATCTCGGCGTTCGATTTTCGAAAAGCCGCGCTGTAAATCGAAGCGAGCGACGCTATAGAACGGTACTTCAGAACCGTCTGGGGTGCGTATGTACATCTCTTCTAAATTGCCAATGGAGCGGCGTTCTGCTTCCGGGAAGCGCACCATGACCCGCACATCGTCCTGGCCGCGCTGCACGCGCTGGGCTTCATTGCCATAGAAGGCACTGCGCACTTGAGCTGCCAGGTCGCTGAGCGTCAGGCCGAGATTGCGCGCTTCCGGTAGCAAGTAGAGGCGAATTTCTTGCTTACCGGAGCGAAATGAATCGGTGATATCAAAAACGCCGTTATAGCGCGAAAGCTCGGCCTTCATCTCTTCAGCGGCCTCGCGCATGCGGTTAACGTCTTTGCCTTTGATTTGGTATTGAATCGGTGAACCGGCAGAGAAGGTTTCAGCGTCGAACTTGAGCTTGACGGCATCTGGAATGTCACCCACCAGTTCGCGCCAGCGATTTGCAATCACCTTGGCGCTAAGCTTGCCGCGCTCATCCAATGACACGAGGTCTATCACGACTTCGGCTAAGTTGCTGCGCCCGGCTTCGGGTGGCCGTCCTGGGCCGTTCCGATCTACTGTGGTGCCGATGCTGGTGAGGGTGTTGCGAATCAACGCACCACTGGAGCCCGGCTTGTTCTCGAATTCCTTGTTCAGCGCAACCGCAGCCTCTTCAATTTGTTGCGCGGCCTTGATGGTGTTCACGGCTGGTGTGCCTTCAGGCAACTCCAACTGAGCGTAAACGCGGTTACCTTCCACGGCTGGGAAAAATCCGAACACGACTCTGCCACTCATGATTAGCGACAAGGCAATGATCAGAACCCCGAGCCCGGTGGCCGCGGTTGCGTAGCGCCACGCAATGGCTTTGGAGACAAAGGGCGCGTAGATGTCTCTAGCGAAGTGTTCCAGCTGCTGAGCGATGCGTCCTTGAAGGTTGTTCCACCAGATAGAAATGCCTGTACTCGGTGGGCGGTGAGTCCGATGGGCGAGGTGTGATGGCAAAATGAGCTGGGACTCGATGATGCTCATAACCAAGGCAATCATGACCACGTAGCCGATAACAGAGAAGAAGTCAGACATGCGGCCGTCGACCAGGACTAAGGGCAAGAACGCGGCGATGGTGGTCAGTACACCGAAGATAACCGGGACGGAGACTTCCCAGGTGCCGTCAATGGCCGCAGTAATGGGTTCTTTACCCATTTGCTCATGGGCATAAACCCGTTCTCCTACGACGATGGCATCGTCCACCACAATACCCAGAACCAAAATAAAGGCCATTACGGTCATGGTGGAAATGGTGATGTCGGCGTAAGGAAATACCGCAATGGTGCCTAGCAACGCAACGGGTATTCCGATCGCCACCCACATCGCCAGTTTGAACTTCAAAAAGGTCGCCAGCACTAGAACCACCAGGAGCAGACCGCCCATAGCATTGGTATTCAGCACCTCCAAGCGCTCTTCCAGCTCATCGGAAGTGTTGATCCAGACTTTGTGTTGAATTCCTTGGGGTAGGGCGCGTGCGGCCTCTTTGAGATAGGCGTGGGTGTCTTCGGCGATTTGGATCAGATCTTCGCTGCCAACCTGGGAGACATTGACCACCGCGGCCGGTTGGCCATTGAAGCGAGCAATCAGGTTCCCTTCTTCAAAGCCATCTCGAATGCGGGCAACGTCTCGCAACAGCACTCTGGTGCCGTCGCTGCGCGTGAGCACGACGATGTCGGCAAACTCTTCACCGCGGTAAGCCTGACCGGTGGTGCGAATCAAAATTTCACCGTCACTGGTACGGATGGTGCCACCCGGCATGTCTAATGACGCTTTGCGCACGGCCGAGGTGACCTGTTCGAGGGTCATGCCGTAGCGCCGCAGCGTCCGTTCAGAGACTTCGATGGAGATTTCGTAGGGGCGGATATAACCCACGCCGACTTGGGAGATGCCGTCGATGGCGGCGATGTCATCGCGCATATTGCGGGCGAGTTCTTTCAACGTGCGCTCGTCGGTATTGCCGAACAGCGCAATTTGAATAACGCGTCGAGCCAGCGTTACTTTCGAGACAATGGGTCGCTCAGTTTCTACCGGAAAACTGTTGATGCCATCGACTCGAGATTTAATTTCATTGAGCGCAGTCACTTCGTCTGCGTCCATCAACAGCTCGGCGAATATGCTGCACACACCTTCGGTGGCACTGCTGCGCAATCGATCGATGCCCTCTAAACCCTCGATGGCTTCTTCGATGCGCACGCAGACGGCCCGTTCTACTTCTTCTGGCGCGGCGCCCAAGTAGGGCACAGAAATGCTCACAGCCTTAACGTCGATGTTAGGGAACTCTTCCTGGTTTACCAGGAAGGCGCCAAGCATTCCGCCGACGACCAACAGCACCATGAGCAGATTGGCGGCAACCGGGTTGCGGGTGAACCAGGAGATAGCGGTATACATGGGCTAGCTCTGCTTTTCTGGCGAGACTTCGATGGTCTCGATAGGCACACTCGTCTCCAGCGGGCTTGGCTCGATGGTCGCCGCGCGATCAGCGGCTGGGTCGAAGATTGGCGTGACCCCCATGCCATCGATGGCGGTTTGAATGGGCGAAACGCAAACCAGTTCGCCTGCAATCAAGCCGTTCTCAATCAAGACGTCGTCCTGATACAGCCGTAGGGTCTTGATGTCTCGGTAGCGCAGGCGATTGTTGTCGTCAACGATCAACACTTGGTTGCCATTGCGCAGTGCGGTTCGAGGCAGCACAACGATGTCGCTGGCGTGACGCCCCTGAATCTCTGCTTCGACGAAAAGACCAACGTTAAGCGGAGCTTCCTGTTCTTCGGCGTTTACTTGGGCGACCAGATACACCATGCGGCTGGTGGTATCGATAGAGGCTTCGGTACGCACAATTTGCCCGGCCCAGCGAATGTTGCGGCCGGCGTATTCAGCGCTCAGGATGACGGGCGCCTGTTCAGACTCCGCAATGGCGCCTTGATGACCGATGGGGAGATCCAAGAATGCGAGCTGCCGATCAGAGATCGGCAGGCGAACTTCCACTCGGTCGCTGGCATAGATGGAGCCGATGGAGGAGCCGCGGCTCACAAACTGACCAATATCCACGGTTTCGTTACGCACGAGGCCAGCAAAAGGCGCGCGCAGCTCCGTACGACCCAGCTCTTGCCGTGCCTGGCTCAGCCCTGCACGGGCATCGGTCAGCGTCGCATCCGCAACCCGAAGTTTGCGCAGCGCGTCTTCCAGTTGGGATTTCGATGCCAGCTGGCGCTCAGCAAGGCTGACCATTCTCTGGTATTCGAATTTCGCGTGTTCCTGTTCCGCTTCGGCGCGCACCAGACCCGCTCGAGCACGATCTTTGCTGTTGCGGTAATCCTGTGGCTCGATCCGAACCAACACGTCGCCTTTGTCGAAATAGCCGCCAGCCACCAGGCTTGGCGACACCCAACTAACTCGCCCGGAAACTTCCGGAATGAGCTGGCTTTCCGTACTTGGCATGACGGAGCCTTGGGAATGAATCTTCAATCGCAGATCTGTTGGATTGACCTCCTGCACGCGAACCGTCACCGCAATGGGTTCGGGTGTATCCGGTTGCAGCTCTGGTGCAGTCGCCATGAGGGTGAGCGCGCCGAAGCTGAAGGCCGCGACGATTGCTGTGGGTATAAGAAGACCTCGAATCATGATGCGGCGACCTCTCGAGAATGCTGGCTTCGATCAGCGGCAACAAAGGCACGCATGATGGTTTCGCGGTTAAGTTGGGCAAAGGCTTCAAAGGTGGCCCGGACGGCAGGGATGTCACGCTTGGACAGCGCTTGATCAAGCTGGCGGGCATAGGTGGTATAGGCGTCGAGATCGAGCTCGTGCTTGGTGAACGGTCGTAGCGGCTCCATGCTCGGTCCAAATTGCTCGAACAACGTGCGTGCAATGAGCTGCAGCACGAGGTTGCCGCTGGTCAGCATGATGCCGCGGATTAGGGCGACCCGTGCCTCTTCGTGTGCTTCGGTGGTCAGGTCTTGGCCTATCAGGGGTTGAACCAGGGCTCGGAGCCCTTCAATGCCGGCTTCGTCGGCGTTGACCACGGCAGTCTCGGCGGCCGTTTTGATGAGTGCGTTGATCACGGTAAGCACCTGATCTACCAGACCCGCATCCGGCAGGTCGCCGCGCGCCATCATGTAGCCCACCACATCGAGACTTGCCTGTTGGATCGGATTGACTCGGGCACCGCCAGGCTGGACATTGGCCAGGCCCAGTTGCTCCAAACGCTTCATGGCTTCGCGCACGGCCCCGCGGTTGGCGTCGAAGCGTTGCGCTAGGTCGCGCTCGGACGGCAAGCGCTCGCCCATGCGGTACTGACCTGAGAGTATTTCTTCTATCAGCACGTCGCTGATGGTTTCGTGTTTACTGGCCACGGTTTCCTCACAAGACCGGCATTCGCCGAGGAATACTGGTCAGACCAAATTGGTAGGTGCGGATCATAGCCATTCGGGCGCGAAAGTCCAGTGAAATGTTACCTTGGGTAACAAAGTGTGCGGAGCCTCCCAATTCTGCCGGTTGCTCCACGTAGCCAGGAGGGTGAATTGGCTCAGGAGGCAGCTAAACAACCGGGCCAGGCTGCCCCTGACTCAGCCAGAATCTTGAACCTAGATGTGCTTCGGGGTGTGGCGCTGTTGGGTATATTGCTCATGAACATCCTGGCCTTCGGCTTGCCAGCCGCAGGCTATTTCAATCCAGAGATCGGTACAGATGCGGCTCGCTGGGATCACGGGCTGAACTTGGCGCTCTGGGGATTGGTTGATGTCACGGTGGAAGGGTCCATGCGTGCCCTGTTTTCCATGCTCTTTGGAGCCGGTCTGGTGCTTTTTACCACCGGCGCTAGCGCTAAGTCCCAGTCTCTGCACTATCGGCGGCAGCTTGGGCTGCTGCTGGTCGGACTGGTGGATGGCTTCTTGCTGCTTTGGTCCGGGGACATTCTGATTACCTACGCCTTATGTGGGATGTTGCTGTACCCGTTGCGGGCGGCGCAGCCGCGAGCGCTGTTGCAATTAGCTCTGGTGGTGTGGCTTTTGCTTGTGGCCAGCGGCGCGTACCTGGCGGTCGAGCTCGAGCGCGACCGCAGTGGGACGACGGTGGAGGCTGTGCAGCAGTGGTCCGACTTTGTCCTCAGCGTGGCACCTGACCAAGCAGCGATCGATGCTGAATTGGCCGCAAGGCTAGGCAGCTACCACTCCTCTTTTCATTGGAACGCCCAGGTGCTGGCGGAGACTCTGCTCTATGGCCTGCCATTGTTCATGTTCTGGGATGCGTTGTTGATGATGCTGATTGGCATGGCGCTGTTTCGCTGGGGGGTGCTTAGTGGTCAGCGCTCGCGGCACGAATACCAGCGCATGCTGCTGTTCGGTGGTGGGCTGGGGCTGTTGCTGAATGCTGGTGAGCTACTGCAGCGCATCGTCGGCAGCTTTGATCCGCTGCTGCTGTTTCCTTTCTTACGACCGACCTATCACCTTGGGCGTCTAGGTATAGCCCTGGCCTGGCTGGCCATGGTGATGCTGCGTTGCCAAGCCATGAGTACTTCGGTTGCCTATCGCGCGCTCGGCCTGCGGTTAGCGGCCGTTGGTCGTATGGCGCTCAGCAACTACTTGCTGCATTCGCTTTTGGCTATTGGGCTATTCGCCGGCGTGGGGCTCGGGCTGTTGGACGCGCTAAATCGCTGGCAGCTTTACCTGCTGGTCATCCTCGTCTGGGGCCTGCAGTTGGTGTTGAGTCCACTGTGGCTGCGCTACTTCCGACAAGGGCCCGTAGAATGGCTATGGCGTTGGCTGACCTACGGCACGCGCACGCCACTGCGCCGCTGAGCTGCCGCGCAAATTACTGTTATGTGACAGTGGCTTAGACCCGCCAGGTTGAGAGGTAAAACGCGCTAAGCGCTTGCCCGGCAGGCGGTGCGGCAGTAGACTTTGCGCCCGCTTCGAATGTCGTGTTTGAGGGCGGTGTTTGGTGCCTGTACACAGCTTGCGCTAAGCTATTGAATTATCACGTGTTTGTCTTGGTCCGCCAACAACCACGCGTTTGTGGAATAACGGAGAACATTTATTAAGAGAACTTCAGGCAAGCGCGCCGACCGCTCAATGCTCAACGAAGAGATCGCGGCCCGCCAAGTGCGCTTAATCGGTGCTGACGGAGGTCAGGTCGGCATCGTTACCAAGGAAGAAGCCCTGGAAGAGGCTCGAAAGTCTGGATTGGATCTGGTGCTAATCGCACCAGAAGCCGAACCCCCTGTCGCCAAGGTGATGGACTACGGCAAACATCTATTCGAGCTAAAAAAGACCAAGGCTGCCCAACGCAAAAAGCAGAAGCAGACTCAGGTGAAAGAAATGAAATTTCGCCCGGGCACGGAGGATGGTGACTACCAAATCAAACTCCGGAATTTGAAACGCTTTTTGGAAGATGGCGATAAAGCCAAAGTCAGCTTGCGCTTTAGAGGGCGCGAAGTGGCCCACCCGGAGATCGGCATGCAGCTCATGACCCGGGTCGAAGAAGACTTGAAGGATTGGGGCACGGTAGAAAGCCCCGCTAAGTTCGAAGGTCGGCAGGTGATCATGGTCATTGCGCCGCGCAAGGGAAAGAGACCGGCGCCAGCCGCAGAAAAGGCGTCACACGCGAGCTAAGGCTCGTTGGGATTGCGGTAACAAAACAACGCAGCACTTTCAGAGCAGTCGAACAACAACCATAAAATCTGCTCTGCCGAATGGCTAAATCGCCAGTGCTGCCTCAATAAACGGTTGTTCGAGTCGAACAACGGCGTTGCGAAACGGGAGCGTTTTGCGAGCGCATTAGGAGATGACGGCTATGCCGAAAATGAAGACTCACAGCGGAGCCGCTAAGCGCTTCCGTCGTACCGCAAAAGGTTACAAGCACCGGCAGGTGAACCGTAACCACATCCTTACCAAGAAAGCGACCAAGCGTAAGCGCCACTTGCGCGGCATGGAAGACGTTTCCCCCGCCGATACCGCGCGCTTGGATCAAATGCTGCCCACGAAAGCCCGCTAAGTAAGGAGCGCACAAAATGCCCAGAGTAAAACGTGGTGTCGCCTCTCGCGCACGCCGAAAAGCCGTTCTCAAGCAGGCCAAAGGCTATCAGGGTGCCCGCAGCAGAACTTTTAAGGTCGCCAAGCAAGCGGTCATCAAGGCCGGGCAATATGCCTATCGCGACAGACGTCAACGCAAGCGCCAGTTTCGTTCGCTATGGATCGTGCGAATCAATGCCGCGGCGCGCCTGCATGATCTGTCCTACTCTCGCTTTATCGCCGGTCTCAAGGCTGCAGATATCGAGATGGACCGTCGCGTGTTGGCAAACATCGCCTTGCACGAGCCCGAAGCATTCGCTGTCTTAGCAGAGCAGGCCAAACAGGGTCTGGCTGCCAAGGAAGCCGCAGCGGCTTAAGCCAGTTGGCGGTATCAAACCGCCTTCCACACACTCTGCAGCTTGGGACCTAAATGGTGCCCTTGCTTTGCAGTGGCCGCTCTTTACCTGGAGCGCGCCAGACAAAAGGGAAGGGCGCAATCCTTCCCTTTTTTTGTGAGGTAGACATGGATATTGAAAGCATAGTGAGTCAGGCGCGCGCCGCGGCGGATGCGGCGGATTCCGAGCGCGCGCTGGCTGACGTTCGCGTTCGCTATCTGGGTAAGAAGGGTGAGCTGACGGCGCTATTGAAAGGTCTTGGGAAGCTGGACGCTGCGGAGCGACCCGCTGCCGGTGCGCGGATCAACGAAGCCAAGGCCGATGTGCAAGCGCTGATTACTCAGCGCAAGCAAGCGCTCAGCCAAGCGCAGCTGGCAAACTCTTTGGCGCAAGACCGCGTTGACATAACGCTGCCGGGTCGACCGAAAGACATGGGCGGCCTGCACCCGGTCACGCAAACCTTATACCGCATCGAAGACATCTTCGTGGGTGCGGGGTATGACGTGTTCGGCGGCGACGAGGTGGAGGACGACTACCACAACTTCGAAGCGCTCAACATTCCCGCGCACCACCCGGCCCGCGCCATGCACGACACTTTCTACTTTGGCGACGGCACGCTATTGCGAACCCATACCTCACCCGCCCAAGTGCACGTGATGGCGCGGCAGCGACCGCCGATTCGAGTCATTTGCCCTGGGCGTGTGTATCGCCGTGATTCGGATATCACCCATAGCCCGATGTTTCATCAGGTTGAAGGCTTGGTGGTGGACACCAACATCAGCTTCGCTGATCTGAAAGGCACAATGATCGAGTTCCTCAATCAGTTCTTTGAAAAAGAGCTGGATGTGCGGTTTCGTCCGTCTTATTTCCCGTTTACTGAGCCCTCAGCCGAAATCGATGTGCAGTGCGTGCACTGCTTGGGCAAGGGTTGCCGGGTTTGCAGCCAAACTGGTTGGCTCGAAGTGGGGGGCTGCGGCTTGGTGCACCCCAACGTCTTGCAGATGGCGGACATCGATCCAGAAACCTACTCCGGCTTTGCCTTCGGCATGGGGGGTGATCGATTGGCGACATTGTTGTATGAGGTCGACGACCTGCGACTGTTCTTCGAAAACGATGCGCGCTTTTTGCGTCAGTTCAATTAGCCACTTGCAGCGTCTGACGGAGACATTTACCTATGAAATTCAGTGAAGCATGGCTGCGGGAATGGGTGCAGCCTGAAATCGATCATGCCGCGTTGCTAGAACAACTGACCATGGCTGGCCTCGAGGTGGATGGCGTGACAGCCGTAGCCGGTGACTTCAACGGTGTTGTTGTCGCCCGTGTGGATGCCGTGGAGAAACACCCGGATGCCGACAAACTGTCGGTTTGCACGGTATTTGATGGCGGCGAAAGCTGGCAGGTGGTTTGCGGTGCACCGAATGTACGCCCAGGCTTGACGGTTGCCTTGGCCCGAGTGGGCGCAGTCTTGCCGGAAAACTTCAAGATCAAGAAGGCCAAACTGCGGGGCGTGGCCTCCCACGGCATGCTTTGCAGTGCTGCTGAGTTAGGTTTGGGTGACGCTGCCGATGGCATCGTTGAGTTGCCTGGTGATCTAGCGCCGGGTGCTGACCTGCGAGAAGCGCTGGCCTTGGACGACGTCAGCATCGACCTCGACCTAACGCCTAACCGCGGGGATTGCTTGAGTCTTAAAGGCATTGCTCGGGAAGTCGGCGTGCTGAACGACGTCTCCATGAACGCGCCGAAGATTGAGCCGATCGTACCGCTGCACGATGCAATTCTGCCCATCCGCTTAGAAGATCCCGAAGGCTGCCCGCGCTATTTGGGCCGCGTCATTCGGGATGTCGATGTGAGTCGACCGTCACCGCAGTGGCTAACGGAGCGTTTGCGGCGTTCCGGCATTCGCAGCATCGATGCCGTGGTGGACATCACCAACTACGTGATGATTGAGTTGGGCCAACCCATGCACGCTTTCGATCTGGCTCAGCTCAACGATGAGGTGGTGGTACGACGAGCGCGACCCAACGAACAGTTGACCTTGCTCGATGGTAAGGAGGTCACGCTGGATGAGCAGACTCTGCTGATTACCGATAGCAGCGGGCCCGTGGCCATGGCCGGCGTGATGGGTGGCGAGCGTTCCGGCATCAATGCCCAAACCAAAGATGTGTTTTTAGAGTGCGCGTTCTTTGCACCGCTAGCGGTAGCAGGTACTGCCCGGCGCTATGGCATGCACACCGATGCCTCCCATCGCTATGAACGTGGCGTGGACTTTGCGCTACAGAGTCAGGCGGTGGAACGTGCGACAGCGCTACTGCTGGAAATCGTCGGCGGCGAAGCAGGCCCGGTGTTTGAGGCCGCAGACGCCGAGCACTTACCCACTGCGCCCGAAGCTACGCTGAGGCAGCGTCGCTTGAATGCCCTACTGGGTGCCGACATCGAAGTGGACGAGGTTGATCGGGCGCTGGCGCGTTTGGATTTCGAACTGCTGGATCGCAGTGAATCCGTTGCTGACGGCGTTAGCTGGACAATCCGCGCACCCAGCCACCGATTCGACATCGCCATCGAAGCGGATCTGGTTGAAGAGATCTGCCGTGTGCATGGCTACAACAATATTCCCAGCCGCCGGCCCGTGACCGATTTGAAGCTGCGCCCGGTGGCGCTGGAACAAAGCCGGGAGCAAGCGCTTAAGTCCGTAGTCGCGCACTGCGGCTACCAAGAGGTGATTACTTACAGCTTCATCGACCCCGCGCTGTTGGATCGGCTCGATCCTGGCGCCGTGCCCTTGACCCTAACGAACCCGATGTCTTCGGAACAGTCGGCTATGCGCACGACATTGTTGCCCGGCCTGATCGATGTTTGGCGGAGCAATCAGGCGCGGCAGGTAGAGCGCTTGCGGGTGTTTGAGCTGGCGAGTTGTTTTCTCCCTGGCGATACCCTTGCCCAAGTCTCTCGTCTGGGAGGTTTGCTTGCAGGATCCGTACAAGCCGAGAGCTGGCACGATAAACAGCACCCAGTAGATTTCTTTGAGCTGAAGGGCGATCTCGAACGGCTGGCACGTTGGCGGGGTTATCGGCAGATGTCATCGACGGCACGGATCGACGATCCAGTATTGCACCCGGGGCAGGCGGCCAACCTCTGGCTCGATGGGCAATGGGCGGGTCGTTACGGCCGGCTGCATCCAGAAGTGCAAGCCGTGCTCGAGCTTGAGCAGCCTGTCTACGTCTTTGAGCTGGAAGCCGAGGTCATGGCGCAACGGCCCCAGCGCCGCTATTCGCCGTTCTCCAAGTTTCCTGCCGTTCGTCGTGACTTAGCACTGCTGGTGGACGATGGCGTCGCTGCAGCGGATCTGGAGGCGGCTGCGCGCAAGGTTCTCGGTGAGGTCCTGGTCGAGTTCAGGTTATTTGATGTATATCACGGCAAAGGCATTGATTCTGCTCAAAAAAGCATTGGCCTAGGCTTGACCTTGCAGCACGCATCAGCGACGCTTACAGACGAAGAGATCGGGGACTACGTGCAGCAGGTTGTCAGCACGCTTTCCGAGAAATTCGGGGCCGAATTGCGCTAGTAAATAGCCTAATTTGCATTCGCAACGTTGCGGTTAGTGCTCTGAGCACCGACTGGGGCGTTACATCAGTTGACCCTGCTTAACTTAAGAAGAAGCGCCCAAGCGCTCGACAAGTGAAGCTCGGTTGGTTGATTCATACGGAAGGAGACGAAGGCCGTGAGTGCGTTGACCAAAGCACAAATGGCGGATCGCTTGTTTGACGAACTGGGGCTCAACAAGCGCGAAGCAAAAGAAATCGTCGAGATGTTTTTTAACGAGTTGCGTTCATCGCTTGAGCGTAACGAGCAGGTCAAGTTATCGGGTTTTGGTAACTTCGACCTGCGAGAAAAAAGCGAACGCCCAGGAAGAAATCCAAAAACTGGCGAAGAAATTCCCATTAGTGCCCGGCGCGTTGTAACCTTCCGCCCTGGGCAAAAACTGAAAGCACGAGTAGAGGCGTATGCTGGAACCCGGTCAGAATAACGAACTGCCAGCCATTCCTGGCAAGCGCTATTTCACCATTGGCGAAGTGAGCAGTTTGTGCGATGTGAAACCGCACGTGCTGCGCTACTGGGAACAAGAGTTCCCACAGCTTAAACCAGTAAAACGCCGCGGCAATCGCCGCTACTATCAACGCAGCGATGTGATCGTCATTCGCCAAATTCGCGCGTTGCTATACGATCAAGGCTTTACCATCGGTGGTGCGCGCCAGCGTTTGGAAGGCCGAGATGCGAAAGAAGACCAAACCCAGTTCAGGCTGCTGGTTAAGCAAATGATCGTCGAGTTAGAAGACGTCTTAAAGGTGCTTAAAGCCTAGCTACTGAGCCGCCTCGCTCTTGCGCCGGATCGTTAGCCGAGAGCCATCACGCACTGGCGCATCAAATTGAGGTTTGAGTTCTGCCCTGGGATCCGCTCCCATGATCCCGCCGCTTGTCCCTTCATAAACGCCACCCGACAGCGAACGTGAGTGCTTGTGCTTTTCGTGGGGGAAGTCTTCGGGCGCGTTGAGCGAGTGGCGCACAAACAGATTCCATTCATCTACGGCGATGCGTGCTGCATCTTGGTGCGCGCTGGCGGCTGCTTGGTGCTGCTCCATAGCTCGGTGGGTGCAGTCTCGAAAATTATCGACATCGGCGAGGAACTGGTGCCAGACGGCGGGTGGGACTTCGTCGCCAGGGCGAGTGGGTCGTTGGCAGTTGTGGCCAAGACCTTGGGTGTCGGCGCCGTGACTGTGGACCATAGGGGAGAGCGCTAGGGTGAGAAGGAAAGCTAGGAGCGTTACCGAGTGCGGGCCGTTCGAAATTGGATAACAGTTTAGTTTCATGGGCTTGGTCAGTTAATCAGTCTGGACCACGATAATGGGCCAAAGTGGGAATTCTGTGATCCGTTTGGCGGGTAGGGGACCTACACATCTCGGTTTTCTTGGGAACGGGGAGCGGGTACCATGCGCGCCTGCTTGTGGCGTTCGCCACGGCGGTCAATATCGGGGCGTGGCGCAGTCTGGTAGCGCACTTGACTGGGGGTCAAGTGGTCGCAGGTTCAAATCCTGCCGTCCCGACCAATAAAATCAGGTGCAACCCGGATACATGGGTTGCACTTTATACCGAAGACATGGGTAACAGTTTCGGTACAAAGGGATTGGGAGCGGGTTCGACCCGGCTCTCATCCTGATCAAAGAATCCTAGATCAAAGTCCATAAAAGAGACAAGCCAGATCTTGTCGGCCACCTCTCGGATCCCCACTTTTTGGCCAGCGAAGACGCGGCTAAGATTCACTTTCCGCTTGCCGATACAGATCCGCCCGCAGTGAGTGATCTGGATGGTGCGGTCGTGGAGCGGGTATTCAGGGTCATCCGGGATGCGGTATTCGCGGCCAGAAGGTGTGTACAGCTCGCCGGGATATTTCATATTGAGCGCCTGGTGCGGTCGGTCATGATTGAACTCCTCAATAAAGTCATCGAACCGCGATTGCTGCTGTAAGAAGTTGAACGAGGGCGGTTTAGTGGCTTCTTTCTTGAGTGTCAGATGCATGCGCTCATGGCGACCATTTTGCTGCGGGTTGCCGGGCTTGATGCGTTCGATGTCGATACCCAGGCGCAACCACCAGACGGACAGGCGCGATAATCCGAACAGTGCGTTGGGTGAATAGAAGGGCAGACCGTTGTCGGTACGGATGGCCTTGGGTAGTCCGAACTCCTTAAAGGTGCGTTCAAACACAGTAAAAGCAAAGGGTTCTTTGGTGGACTTGAGGCCATCGCATGCGAGCAAGTAGCGAGTGTGGTAGTCCGTGATCGTCAGTGGGTAACAGTACTTTTTGTTGCCGAGCATAAACTCGCCCTTGTAGTCGGCGCACCACAGACCGTTGGGGTGTTGCGCGTCTCTGAGTGTGGTTCCTTTGGCTTTGTAGCGACGACGCTTGCGTCGCTTCACCAGGCCGTTGCGATCGAGCACAGCATGGATGGTGCTTTTGGCGGGCGGTTTGATCTGGGGATAAGCGCGGATCAGCTTCTCGCGAATCTTTGGGGCGCCCCAACTGGGGTGTTCGCGCTTGATCGCCAGGATCTGGCGTTCCACCTGGAAGGGCAACTGGTTGGCATGGCGCTGGGGGCGGCGGCTGCGATCATTGAGGCCTTCCAGGCCGACCTCTTTGTAGCGGTTGAAGATCTTGTAGCCGGTCTTGCGGGAAATGCCGAACTCCCGGCAGACCACGGCCATTTTCTCTCCGTCCAAAAGCTTGGCTACGAATTTGAGGCGTTCGTCCATACGGTCACACTCCTGCCACGGCATTTGGGGTCCCCCCAAATGCCTAATGTGTAACCCATGTCTCCGGTATAAAGCGTTACCTATGTGTCGGGTAGCTCATCAACAGCTTAGCGTTTTTTGACTCCATACCTTTCTCCCAACTATCTGCAAAAGTTAAGCAGATCTTAGGCGGGCTCACCTCCTTGGGTTAAAGGTCAGAGGATTGTGGTGGCCTGTTGAGAAAGGTAACTGGGTGGGGGTAACACATCGACGACCTCGCTTAGCTACCTCCGGTCCACTCGGCGACGATCGCTTGCAAAGGTGTCTCAGCAACATTTGTAATGATGCAAGCTACTGGCCCGTCGTGCCACAGCGTATCGCCCCCTTCGCAGGTCAAGATGCGCGACGTGCCTAACGCCGTTTCATAGGCGATGCAACACTGGCTAAGAAACACGGTCAAACCCGAAAAACCGTAGGTGATCTCACCCGTACTCTCACCTGGCTCCAGGCATAGGCGGTAGGCTCTATAGCGTTTGTCATCGCGAAGCAGGGTATGACCCGGCCCCTCGAACAGGTTTGCGGACCACACCTCGGGACAGGCTTTGATTTCTGCGCCGATCATTCTCATGGGTACGTCACCGCCATTGGTCACCTGGTGGATCAGTGGTTCGTCACGATGGTGACGGCAAATGGCGATTCCCGACGGAATGCGTTCGTTCGTGATAGTTTCGCTTGTACCCCATGTCTGCTCGGTTATCTGTCTTGCCTCTACAATAGAAACGTAGAACGTATCTTCATTGTGCAGGTGATAGAGACTTTGTGCGCCAGGGGGAATCAATGCATCGTAAGTCCGCACGAACGCGTTTTCGTACCGACGCTGATGGAAGGGTTCTTCGCGCACATGGACGTATTGTTCTTTGCTCAATTGCGTGTTCGTGTTCTTAGCTAATGCGAAATCATATCATGATAGGATTTAAGGGTTTCGCAGACCGATTCTGTTGCGATTCAGACATCTTAGATTTGAAGCCGATGGAATTCAGCGTATGACAATGACATGGCAGCACGGCGTAGACCCAGAAGGTAATGCCACGCTTGAGTTCCGTATCCGTCATACGGACAGAGGCGAAATCACAGGCGCTTTATGGTTACCGGCTGATGTCCAACCGCAAACCACGCTAGTTTGTTTCGGCCATGGCGCATCGGGTGATCGTTACCAGCCGCCGATAAGCGTAATGGCTGGTCGATTTTCGAAAGAGGCGCAACTGCCGGTGCTTGCAGTAGAGGGCCCAGTGCATGGGTTACGTGGTGATGGGGTTACTGGCACAGCTAAGCAGCAGCAGTTTATAAGTGTCTTCGTTCAAGAAGACAGTGTGATCAATATGATGGATGACTGGAATGACGCGATTGATGGCGTGCAAGAACTCCTTGGAGTGAGTATCGGTAACGTTGCCTATTTTGGATTGTCGATGGGTTCAATGTTCGGCATTCCGATGCTAGCGGCGCGCCACGATGTTGTTGTTGCCACACTGGGACTGGTGGGCGCCGACACCGACTCCTTCCCCCACGGTACAGAAATTCTTGAGGCAGCGGAAAAACTGGCTTGCCCTGTACTGTTTATCATGCAGTTGGATGACGAACTCATTTCTCGCGAGCAGTATCTGAGGGTATTTGATTCCCTAGGGTCGGCTGACAAGCGCATCCACGCAAATCCGGGTAAGCATGGACAAATTGCATCTGACGAGGTCGATTTTGCGTATGAATTTATGCTGGACCATATAAAAGGCCACACAAGCGATCGCAACATCACCGTGATCGCGCAGTGACGGAGCCGGGATCAGGTGCAACTCCTCAGCAGAGCGGATTGAGTAACTGGTCGGTGGCCGCGTTGGCGGCACCGGCTGTGCCGATGTACGCGATGATGATGCCCTTGGCTATCTTTCTACCGGCGTACTACGCGGAAAACCTCGGTATTGGTATGGCGATGGTGGGGAGCCTATTCGCCTTGAGTCGAGTATTTGATGTGGTGACGGATCCCGTCGCCGGTATTCTGATGGATCGCTTACAACATGCCGTCCAACGCAAGACATGGATCGGCATTGGTGCCGTGCCTATTGCGCTGGCAGTCCTTAATCTGTTCTTTGTTGATAAAGGCGTCTCTACCGAAGAGCTGTTCGCGTGGTTAATCTGCCTGTACGTTGGGTGGACCTTTATGAGCGTTGGGCTATTTAGCTGGGCAGCGGAAACTTCATTCGACTATCAGGAACGATCGCGTGTCATGGCTGGCATACAGGCAGCAAATAGCCTGGGTACTGTTCTTGTTCTACTCCTCCCAGCGCTAGTCGAGTGGTTCAGTGATGCCGCTTCCATCGAAGCACTGCGTGTTCAAACCATGGGGGTGTTTATACTCGTCGCACTGCCTATCTCAATCTACCTCGCACTGCGATTCGGACCGCCATCTGTGACGCGCGCGCCGCAAAAAAGTGGGCTGTCGATGCGCAAAGGTATGTTAACGGCTATCAAGAACAGGCCACTGCGCAAGCTCTTGCTTGCAGATTTCGCTATTGGCCTGAATCTCGGTATAAGCACATCGGTGTCTGTTTTCTTCATCGAAATTGTGCTTTTACACCCGGGCCGAGCCGGAACGCTACAACTATTTTCGCTTGTTGCTGGCTTAGTGTGCATCCCGCTTTGGGTCGCAGTGGCTAATCGTATAGAGAAGCATCGCGCTTTAGGTTTAACCGCACTGGTTTCCGGCGCCGGTGGCGTATTTTCGCTGTTGGTACCTGCCGGTGAGTTTGCCATTTACTTCGTCGGCACCGTTGTCCTGGGAATGGGCATTGGCGGCATACAATTTCTTCCCCGGGCGATCATGGCCGATGTGGTTGATCAAGATCGGGTGGAGTCAAAAGACGAACGGGCCGGTCTTTACTATGCCTTCCTCACGACAACACTAAAAATTGGTCTTGCTGTCGGCATCGCGGTTGCGTTCTATGTGGCAGGGTTAGGTGGATTCGATCCTGTGGTGGCGCGGGCAACGGGGGAGGGTATTGAAGTGATACGTTATATCACAGGTGTCTCGTCAATTGTTCTGGCGCTTACTTGCTTTCTCGCAGTATGGCACTTTCCGCTTGGGCGTGAAGCCCAAGCCGCATTACGTGTAGCACTTAAACAATGACGAATCAATTGTCCTTAGCTTTCTGGTGTAAACAACACATTCATATTGATTACCGCATTGAACCAGATGCTGTTGAGCATTTTCATATCGCCGTTAGGGTGTATGTCGGGGAGCCGTTCTACAATTTGTTTTAGCAACGCATGTAGTTGGTAGCGAGCCAGCCGTGCACCCAGGCACACATGTGGTCCAGTGCCGAAAGCAAGGTGTTTGTTGGCGTTATGCCGGGTGATATCGAATCTATGCGGGTCCTTAAATACCTCGGGATCTCGGTTCGCGGCGGGATAGGAAAGATAGATTTTGTCTCCCTTGCTCACTGAATGCCCGCTGATCTGTGTATCTTCGGTCACTGTGCGGCGGAACTTGACGACGGGTGGTGAGTAACGCAACACTTCTTCGATGGCGTTGGGCAGGTACTCATCAACGTTGCTTTTAAGTAGTTCGTATTGCTCTGGGAACTCATTCATCAGTCGGATGAAATGCGCCGCAGTGCCGCGTGTAGTTTCGTGACCGGCTATGGCTAGGGTAACGAAGAACATATTAAGGACCATATCGTCCAGTTTCTCACCGTCAACCTCAGCATGAACCAAGCGGCTAAACATGGAGTTGTCTGGATTCTTTCGCTTTTCTTCAGCAACCTCCTGAGCGATTGCGAACAACAGCAGAGGCGCGGAGTTGTCCTCGTCGCTACGATCGGGATTTTCGGTGTCTGCCGCCATGTTGCCAAGCTCAAATACTCTTGTATGGAGTCTCTCAGGAATGCCCATGAGTTCACAGAACGTGTAAACCGGTAATCTTGACGCAACGTCGAATACGAACTCGCACGTTCCAGCAGAGGCGATGTCGTCGATTATTTCCCGTGCCACGCGATCCACTTTTGGATAGAAATCGCTAAGCTCTTTCGGCCCGAAGTTAGGCATAACTACCCGTTTAATTTGCCCATGTTTGTCCGACTCCATGCCCATAAAGTTGGCCTGCTGCAAGGCTAGCTGGTCCGGTTCAAAATCCCAAATGATCGGACCACCCTCATGGGATGAGAATAGGGCTTGGTTACGTGAGACGTCGTGAACATCCTGATATCGCGTCAAGACCCAAAAACCCTGTCTTACGCTCGCGCCCGTCATGGGGCTTTCGTAGGTGTTGCTGGGTGGGTTCCAATGCACGGGGTCTGTGCTACGCCACGCATCGAACAATTGGTGCGGCGGACCCCCAACGGATGGAATGAGTTCTGGATCCAAGAGATTGGTTTCTATGGGTAGAGCTGACATCATTGCGTCTCCTGTGCAGCGTAAATCTTGATTTAGTGTTTGTTTTAAGCTCGTGCCATAGGTCGCAAGGCTATTTTGAGATCATGGTTCTCATCGCCATAGTATCTAGGTGCTTGCTTTGGCTTTGTAGGTCCATATGGGCGACTTCAGTCTCCGCTTGAGTACCTGCAGATCAGGGTCATGTCTTTCGAACAAAATTGATCGCATCGTCTCGTAGTGCTCAGCTGCATGAGATCTAGCCATTGACGTTCCTCAGTTCCGCAATCAGTGGTGCAAACTGGTTGACCGCGTTCTTAATCATTGCAAAATCGCCTCGCGGTCTGAACATCAATTGGGTAGCACCGCATTCAAGCCAGGCTTTGCCCGTAGCTAGCCAGCTATCCGGATCTATCGCGTCGCTCCAGATGGTTGCCTCGATGCCAACATCACGAGGATCGCGACTGTTTGCTTCGACCATTTTGCGAAAGTCAGCGAACGTCGTTCGTGCCGCATCGGTCGGTTCCTGTAGCATCGATTGCCAACCGTTGCCGATTCTGGCGGCGCGTGCGATCGCAGCTGGTGCAAACGCACCAATCCAGACCGGTATCGGCCGCTGCAGGGGCATAGGCGCGAGACCGGCATCTTCGATTTGGTGCCACTGGCCTTTAAAATTCGCGTGTTGTTCTGACCACAACAGCCGGCAAACCTCTATTTGCTCTTCGAACCGTTTGCCTCGATTGCTGAATGCCATGTTCAACATTGTGTATTCGGGATCGTTCCAGCCGATGCCGACACCAAGATCGAGTCTACCGCCGCTCAACAGGTCGATTTCTGCCGCTTGTTTCGCGACTAGTACCGTTTGTCGCTGGGGCAGGATCAGAACCGCCGTTTTGAGCCGGATGGTTGAGGTGATCCCGGCCGCGTAGGCGAGGATCGCGAACGTTTCGTGGTGAGGGAAGTCCGTTGTGTACATCGCTGCGGCAGGGAACGCGGCGCGCGGGGTGCGCGTCTGGATGACGTGATCCGGCACATTGATATGGTCGAAGCCCAGGGCTTCACAAGATTGGATGTAGTCCTTGATGACACCGTAGTCCGTACCAATCTCGGCTTGTGGGAAGTGAACGCCAATTGCCGTCATGTTGTGTTCCTCAGATTCACCGCGCCTACTTTACTGCGGCAAGCGCGGTATCGATCAGTGTGGGTAGAAACTGCTTGCGTTTAAGCGCTTTGTTGTCGACTAGATACTGCATGACGACACCTCGAAGCAACCCAACGATCAGTAGTGCTGAGGCCTTGGGGTCGACATCGCGCCGGAACTCACCACTGTCGATTCCGCGCTGAACAATGGCCGCGAGTCTGCTGCGCATACCCTTGTTTAGGCTTGCGATTTTTGGTTGGACCTCGGTTACCGCTCCTAGCGATTCGCCCATGATCACGTAGAGCGCGCGCATGTGACTCTCGCGAATGAATACTTCGTCGAAGTAGGTGGAAATGTAGTTACGCAGAGCCAGCTCGGCGGTCGAGATGTCGTCTGATTCCGTCACAGGTTTGATCTGGTCTTCAAAAAAACGCCGTGCCGCACTATCGATGACAGCGTTCAAGAGACCTTCTTTCGAACCAAATCGATGACTGACCAATCCTCCCGTATATCCAGCGGCTTCGCCGACTTCTATCAGAGTTGTTCGAAGGTAACCTTGCGTGGAAAACAGCTCTATGGCTGCGCGGATGATTCTGCGTTCCGACTCCTGCCGCCTTTCTTCTTGGGTTCGACTTTCTGCCGTCTCATCTTCCTTCATAGAAGCCTAGCCCTTACCCATAAGCCGATCGGAGATGATCCGTTGCATAATCTCTGAAGTCCCTTCGAAGATCTTTGTCAATCTAGCGTCCCGCCAGTATCGTTCGACAGGATAGTGGGTTGTATAACCTGCACCGCCCATGATCTGCAGGCATTCAGACGTCACGCGTTCCGACATCTCTGCTGCAAAGTACTTCACCATAGCCGCTTCCTTGTCACAGCGTCTGCCGCTATCGATTTGGCTGCACACGTAGTACATCAATTGGCGTGCTGCTTCGATTTCGGTAGCAGCAGTCGCGATTTTGAAGCGAATGGCTTGAAATTTCGCGATGGGTTTGCCGAACTGTTCTCGCTCGTTGGCGTACTCGATGGCAACGTTCAGTGCACCCTGGGCAGCACCGATTGATCGAGCTGCGGTGTGTGCCCGTGCGACCTCAAGTCCTCGTTGGATACCAACGAACCCACCCGCCATAGACGCAGGCCCGTCGTTGGATTCCTCCGATCTGTCCAGCGCCGGTACTCGCACATTATCGAAGTGCAGTTCATAAGTTTTCCAACCGTGGTAGCCGATTTTGGGGATCGGGCTCCCTTGTACGCCTTCTGGTAGCTCCCCGCGCGGTTTTTCTACGGCAATGCTCTTCATGCCGCCCTGTCGTGCGTTGCTGTCGGAATCGACTCTACAGACAACGCTGATGAAATCGGCGCCGTCTGCGAAGGTACACCAGTATTTGTTGCCGTTGATGACCCAGTCATCTCCGTCTCGAGTTGCACGACAACTCACACCGGCCATATCGGACCCGGCGTTCGGTTCGGACATGGCAAAGGCACCCAGATATTGACCTGCCGCCATCTTGGCAATTTTCGATTCGGCTTCAGCGCCGTGTCCCGGTATCGAACGCCAGAAGCCGTTGCCTCGTGCGATGATGCTGGCCACGCTCATCCAACCTCTCGCCAGTTCCTCGGCAATCAAACAGTATTCAAACGAACCGAGCCCCAAGCCCCCTTTGTTTTCTGGAATTGTGATACCGAAATATCCCATATCGCCCATCTTGTCGATGAGTTCACGTGGGATTTGGCCCTTCTCCGGGTCCAGTTCATTGGCCACCGGGAGTACTTCTTGGGTTGTAAAGTCACGCGCCGTTTCCTGCATCATGTGGCGCTCATCAGTCCAGTATCCGTTGCTCATATGTGTACTTATTTTCCGTAGAGGTCGGCGAGATCGAGGGTGTTTGCATAAAGGCGAACCGTCGCGGCGTCGGCAAATTCGCCGTCGATTACGACGGCGCCTTCGCCGCGGGATTCAGATTCGCGATAGGCATCTGTCATCTTGCGTGCTTTGGCGACTTTGTCTGGATGCGGAGTGAAGATGTTCTGGGCGTGCTCAATCTGGGTCGGATGCAACGCCCATTTGCCCACCATACCGAGGGCGCGAGCCTGCAAGCATGATTCGCGATAAGCGTCTGTGTTGCGGATGTTGGGAAATGGCCCATCTATTGCGTCAATGCCGCGCGCGCGCGCGGCCATAGCAACTCGGAATTTAGCGTAGTGGAACACATCGCCCGGGTATTTGTAGTCCGGGCCATAAATTGCATTGAAGTCGAGACCTTGACTTGCTGAGTAATCACCCATGCCAAAAACCATGGCTTCTAATCTGGGTGTACTAGCGGCGATGGATTCCACGTTCTGCAAGCCAAGCGTTTCTTCGATGAGCAACTCCAGACCAATTGTCTTGTTGAGGTCAAGCTTCAGCTCGAGCTGAGTCAGGAGCTTGTCGACAAACAAAACATCCGATGCATCATAGGTTTTGGTTAGCATTATGCAGTCGAGATTTTTTCCTGCCTTCTCAACGACGGTTATGACGTCGTCGTGACACCACTGGGTGCCGGTATCGTTAATGCGAACACAACGAACCGTATCGCCCCAGTCCAACTCGTTGAGCGCGTCGACAACATTGTCGCGCGCGCCAACTTTTTGGTTAGGCGCGCACGCATCTTCTAGATCGAGGAACACATGATCCCCGCCACTTTCCGAAGCCTTTTGTATCATCTTGGTGCTGCTACCAGGAACAGACAGTTGGCAACGACGGTGACGACGGGGTTGTCCGTGGGCATTTAGTTTCATCACTTCAGATTCCTTGCGCTATGAGCCAGTGGCTCTTTTTCTTGATGAGGGCTGTACGCTCAACTTCCGCAACCAGTTCTTTATTTTGATTCACACCCCAGTGTTTGAAGACAACGATACCGGCATCTTCTCGCTCGCTTTCACGCTTCTCTAACACACGTGAGTAGGCATACAAGGTGTCGCCATGGAAAACCATTGCCTTGAGCGATATGTTGTTTAGTCCAATTTCGGCGAGTGCATTCTCTACCGTGTCCTGGGAGGCAAGCCCGAGGACCAAGGAGAAATTTACGCCCCCGTAGCAAAGGATCTTACCCAATGGGGTTTTGGACATCTGATCAAGGTTGAAGTGACCTTGAGCCGTGTTCATCACCATGTTGGTAATGTTGACATTTTCTAGTTCGGTCATCGTCTTACCACGTGCATGGCGGATGGTCTGCCCGACTTCGAAGTCCTCGTAGTAGTTGTCTGTGCTTGTGAGTTTTGCAAGGCTGGCCTTATCCATTGTTGGCTTCCCTATTAATCTTGCCGGTGCCCGTCTTGTCTTTCCAGATGGCGAGATTGGACCGGCGAAACTCAACGACTTTGGTGCCGTGTTGATTAAAGCCCTCGTTAAACCAAGTCACGACACCTCGGCCTTCGCTGGTTTTGGATTCGCGTTTGGCTTCCGTGGTGGAAACGGCGGTCAGGGTATCACCGGGATAAACCGGCTCGAGGTAATTGAGATCGTAGACCCCTAGAAAAGGGCCTCCCAGGGCCTCTGAACAGATTTCAACACTCAAGCCGAGAATCAGGTTAAAGACCAGCTGCGGGGTAACAACAATGTCTGGATGCCCCAACGCTTTTGCATACTCGCGATTGAAGTACAGCGGGTTGTAAGCCAACGTTAGGTGGCAAAACTGAATGGCATCGCTTTCAGTGACAGTGCGGCCCCAGTGGTGGTGAATGATTTCGCCCACCTCAAAGTCGTGGAATCCTTGTCCGCGTTTTCTTAGCACGGCAGAGTCCATCATTTCTTCAAACTCACTCATTTACTTCACTCAAGCGGGGTTACTCCGGTTTAATACCAAATTGTTCAAGAATCTCATTGTTATGCTCCCCCAGCGTGGGCGGCCGGCGGTAAAACCCTGCGGGCGTTTTCGTATATTTAAACGGGGTGCCGACGATGGACACGTCGGGATTGTCACCCGGTAATTCAAAGGTCGTGATCATGTCGCGGGCTGCAACGTGTGGATCGCTAAAAATGTCTTCCGCTGTATTGACCGGGCCAATGGGCACATCGCCGCCGAGCGCGGTCATTATTTCCTGGCGAGTGAGGGTTGTGGTCCATTCTGCGATGCGTTGATCGATGTATCCTTCGTTGTCCATGCGTTTGAAGGTGTTGATTGTCCTCGGATCATCGAGAAGATCTTCTGCGCCCATCGCCTTGCACAGGAGCGTCCAGTGCTTTGGCCCGGGCGCGGCGATGGCAATGCCCCCGTCTTTTGCAGGATAGATACCGAATGGTTTTAAATAAGAATGGTGCTGGCCCCGTGGGGCAGCCTGGTTTTTCTCGTAGCCGTAGTTCACGACAACGGTTTCAGCAAACTGCAGCATGGCATCGTACATGGCGATGTCGAGAAATTGGCCTTGCCCGGATTGACGAGCACATAAGACGGCGGATACCAGACCCAACGCCATAAGGGTACCGGGATAGATATCGCCAACGCTTACGCCACAGGGATACCCGCCACCATCAGTTGGGCCTGTAATGTGCGCCAACCCGCTCATTGATTGAGCGACGATATCGTATGCCGGCCAATCTGCGTATGGGCTTTCGCCTGTGCGTGGATCGCCGAACCCACGGATACAGGCGTAGACAATAGACGGGTTGCGCGTTTTGATCGCGTCGTAGCCTACGCCCAGCTTATCCATAATTCCTGAGCGCATGTTCTCGACGATCGCGTCTGCCTTTGTGCACAGTTGCAAAAGTGTTTCTTTGTCCCGATCTTGTTTTAAGTCCAACACCATGCTGCGTTTGTTACGGTTGATGGACGCAAAGTAACCGCCGTAATCGACACCAGCTGGTTCGTCGCTGTTTGCGTTGGCGTAGTCGGGAGGGAGTGGTGGACCAAAGCGGGATGGATCGCCAGCGGGTGGCTCTATCTTGATCACGTCGGCACCAAGATCAGCCAACATGGCGGTACCAAATGGACCCGCCAAATTCATTGTGCAGTCGATAATGGTCACACCCTTCAAAGGGCCGGTACCTTGAGTCACAGGAGAATCTCCTTGAAGATATTGAGCAGTTAACCAATAACATATTTGTTTGTCAACAAATAATTATGATAGAGTGACAACATGATAAACGTACCTGTTTCGATCATCGGCGGAGAACCAATAGGGTTGACGGGCGCACCCCGCCGTCGCTAATCCCACCATTGACTTCATTCCCTTGACTCGCCCCGGACGGCGCGTGGCACACATTTGGATCGACCAAGCAAATGGGCAGTCAGTACTCGATTGGTTCCGGACTGAGTATGTTCTGTTACTGGGTGAAACAGAGAAGGCCGAGCGTTGGATGGATGCGGTCGCGCGTCTTCAACAGAGCTTTCCAATCAATGTGCGTCAGATTCAAGTACAAGATGCCGAACCCCACACTCGCGACGGCCTGGTTCTTGTGCGACCAAATGGGATCATTACTGACGCATAGACGGATGGGTATCAGATGAAGATGTGTTTCGCAGACTAAGAAGTACTTACCTACGACACGCGGCTAAGAACGCCAAACCCATTGTTCGCATAGCTTTCATGGTTATTGTCTCCTAAAAC